>JANMHX010000165.1:0-13650 GCA_031375485.1 Gemmatimonadota bacterium
GTCGAACTGGTCGTCGGTGAGATTGAGCCCGTGGAGCCGGGCGCTGCCTTCCTCTTCCAGCAGGTGGCCCCGCATGGTGTTGGTGAGGCTCTCCGGCTGCTCGAAGATCTCCTTGAGCATGAAGTGGGCAAACCCACCCCGTTCGATCGTCGCCAAGTCCCACTCGATCTGGTTGACCGGCTTGTCGACGTGGGTCTGGGTCAAATTGCGGACCCGGTACCCGTCCCGCTGCAGCACCACCATTTCGCCGTCGTCGAGGTACACCACGGACCGGGTGTGCTCCAGAATCGCCGACGCATCCGAGGCCACGAAGTACTCCCCATCGCCGACGCCGACCAATAACGGGGACCCGTGCCGGGCCGCCACCAGCGTGCCCGGTTCATCCGCCGAGATCACCGCAATGCCGTAGGCGCCTTGCACGTCCCAGAGCGCCGACGCCACGGCTTCTTCGAGATTACCCTCGTAGTACTCGCCGATCAGATGCGCCAACACCTCGGTGTCGGTTTCCGATTTGAAGGTGTGACCGCGCATCTCGAGCGCTTTGCGGATCGTGCCGGCGTTTTCGATGATCCCATTGTGAATGACCGCGATCCGGCCGGTCTGGTCCAGATGAGGGTGGGCGTTGGGCGTCGTCGGAGCTCCGTGGGTCGCCCACCGGGTGTGTCCGACGCCGACCGTACCTTCGGGCATGTCGGCTTTGAGGGCATCGACCAAGACGCCGAGTTTGCCGGCGGCCTTTCGAACCTTGATGCCATTCCCGTTCAGGATGGCAACGCCGGAGGAGTCATACCCCCGGTACTCCATCCGCTTCAGCCCATCGAGCAGAATGGTGGTAGCCTGCCTGGGCCCGACGTATCCAACGATGCCGCACATAGGTTATGCCAGATCCTGACACGTTGCGATGAGGTCCTTCGCCAGCGCCTCGGTAGGCGCTTCGGCGATATACCGGATGATCGGCTCCGTCCCCGACGGCCGGACATGCACCCAACGGTCGGCCCAGGAAAGCCGGAGTCCGTCTCGGGTGTCCTCCGCCGCCCCGGCGAACCGGGTCCGAAGTGCCGTGTAGAGTGCCTCTAAGTTGGCCCCTCGCGGCGACTTAGCCTTCACAATCTGGTAACGGGGTGCGCTGGCCACGATCTCACTGGGGCGCTGTCCCGTAACTGCCAAATATTGCAAGATCAGCGCCACACCGAGCGGCGCGTCCCGTCCGACATGGAGCTCAGGGAGGATAACCCCACCGTTACCCTCCCCGCCGATCAACGCCCCCTCCGCCTTGATCGTCGCCGCCACGTTCGCTTCCCCCACCGGCGCCCGCACGAACCGGGCGCCCCCGTCGCGCGCCGCGTCTTCGACCACCAACGACGTTGACAGGTTCGCAACGACCACCGGCTCATCCCCCGGCCGAGCGCCGAGTGCCGAGCGCCGAGTGCCGAGCACACACCTGACCGCCCACGCCAACGTGTAGTCCTCGCCAATCGGGCGGCCCAATTCGTCAACCACCGCCAGCCGGTCGACGTCGGGATCGACCGCCAGCCCAATCTCGGCTCCGGACTGCCTGACCAGCTGGCCCAGTTCGCCCAAGTTCTCGGGAATCGGCTCCGGCTCCCGCGGAAACCGGCCGTCGGTTTCGAGGTTGATGGCCGACACCCGGCAGCCGAGCCGTTCGAGAAGCCCCGGAATGACCGCCCCGCCCGCCCCGCGCACACAATCCAGCGCCACGTGAAACCGCCGGGCCCGAATCCGCTCGGCGTCGACCCACGGCAGTTCCAGAATCCGGTCCAGGTGGCGGACCGTGGCCTCCGGATCGAACCGGAGCTTGCCGATCCCATCCCATCCGCCCCGGGGTACCCCCTGCTCCGCCATCGCCCGGACCAAGCCCCCGGCGTCGGCATCGAGGAAGATCCCATCGGGCCCGACGAACTTGAGGGCGTTCCAGGCCACCGGATTGTGGCTCGCCGTAATGATCAGCCCCGCTCCCGCGTGGTGATGTTCCACCGCCATCTGCACCGTCGGGGTCGAGACGATACCGAGGTCGATGACATCGACCCCGACCGACATCAAGCCTGCCACCGCGGCATGGGTGAACATGGCCCCGCTCGTCCGGGCATCCCGGCCCAGGACCACCAGCGGACAGCCGTTCCCCTTGGCCCAGGCCCCGAGCGCCGCCGCATGGCGAGCAATCAACTCGGGGGTCAGATCGGTACCGACGATGCCGCGCATCCCGGAAACCGACACCATCAACGTCGAAGAAGTCATGCGATCTCGATCGGAAGCTTGCTGACGTCGGAAAAAGCCCGCTGAAAGGCGGCCACCACGTCGGGATCGAACTGCAGGCCGGCACAGCGTTGGAGTTCGACCATGGCCTCCTCCGGCCGTCGGGACGGACGGTAGGCCCGGTTGGTCGTCATGGCGTCGAAGGCATCGACGACCGACACCAGCCGCGCCACCATCGGGATCGCCTCACCCCGAAGGCCGTCGGGAAATCCGGAGCCGTCCATCCGCTCGTGGTGGTGCCGGACGATCTCGAGCACGATGGGATTGTCTTTCCGGAGCGGATCGAGGATTTCGACCCCCTCGGTAACGTGCTTCTTGATTTCCTCGAACTCGTCGTGGGTGAGGGGCCCCGGTTTGTTGAGGACGGCGTCGCGGGTGCCGATCTTGCCGATATCGTGCAGGTCACCGCCCAGCCGAATCTGATCGAGCACCTGGCCGGTAAAGCCGAGCATGACGGCGGTCTTGGTGGCGTACCGGCTGACCCGTTGGGAATGGCCCCTAGTATAGACGTCTTTCTTTTCGAGCATTCGAACGGCCATTTGGATCTGGCCGAGGAACTGCTCGCGGTTCCGGAGGTCGAGCTCGCGCAGTTGGGCCTCGAGTCGTTCTTGGTAGCTCTGCTGGAGATATCGGTTCTCAAGCACTAGACGACGCTTTTCGAGGGCATTTTCAACACGGGCCCGAAACTCTTCGATCAGAACCGGCTTGGCGAGATAATCGACGGCCCCGAGCTGGAGCGATTCAACCGCCGTGGTCACCTCGGCCACGCCGGTCAACATCAGGACGGCGGTGTCGGGGAACCGCCGGTGGACCTCTTTGAGCAGGGTGAGCCCGTCCATTTCGGGCATGTAGATGTCGCTTAGCACCAGCGGAAACTCGCCGGCCTCTTCGAGGAGGGCCAAAGCTTCCCGGCCGTTCGCCGCCTCGGTCGGCGTGATCCCGATGGCCTTGAGCACCCGGCACAGAGTCCGGCGGACCTGCTGGTCGTCGTCGACGACCAAGGCACGGGAGGCATCAGCAGGCCGAACCGGGGGTCCGAGAGAATCCGACATTGTCACCGTAAGTTATTAGCCTGGAACAACTTCTTCAATTCGAGCTTCCGGCAAAGTCGTCCGGGGGTTACGTTATGAAATCTCCTACATGCAAGACTCATGACTCGGATTCGCCAGGACGACAAGAACCACCGGGCCGGGACACGGGCCGTTCACGCCGGCCGGATCGACGACCTGCTGGCGGGGGCCATCATGCCCCCGATCTATCAGACCTCGACCTACAAGCAGATTGCCCTCGGCGAGCACAAGGGGTACGAATACGGCCGGACCCAGAACCCGACCCGAGAGGCCCTGGAACGGAACGTCGCGAGCCTCGAGGGGGCCGACTTCGGGTTTGCCTTCGCCTCCGGTCTCGCCACCCTCGACACGATGCTGAAGCTACTCAAGGCCGGCGACCACGTCGTCTGCGGGGACAATGTCTACGGCGGCAGCATGCGCTTGATGGTCAGGGTCTACGAGCAACTTGGCCTCTCGTTCTCGTTCGTCGACATGCGGAATCCCGACACCGTTGTGAAGGCGCTCACCAAAGCCACCCGGATGGTGTACTGCGAGACGCCGACGAACCCGATGATGTTCCTGGCCGATCTCCAGGCCATTGGGGACATCTGCCAGGCCCACGGCGTTTTGTTCGCCGTCGACAACACGTTCGCGAGCCCGATCTTCCAGCAACCCCTGTCGCTCGGCGCCGATCTGGTCATGCATTCGACCACCAAGTACCTGAATGGCCATAGCGACATGGTGGGCGGCATCATGGTGACCAACCGGGAGGATCTGGCCGAGCGGATCGGGTTCTTGCAGAACGCGGCCGGCGCGGTCCCCGGCCCGATGGACTGCTGGCTGGCGCTCCGCGGAGTCAAGACGCTGCCGCTTCGGATGAAGCAGCACGACGCGAGCGGCCGAAAAGTGGCGGAGTGGCTCACGACGCAGAAGAAGATCCAGAAGATCTACTATCCGGGACTCGCGTCCCACCCGCAGCACGAGCTCGCCAAGCGCCAGATGAAGGGGTTCGGAGGCATGATCTCCTTCGATGTCGGCCACATCGACTTGGCCCGGAAGATCCTCGACGGCACCAGGATCTTTGCCCTGGCGGAGTCGCTCGGCGGGGTGGAAAGTTTGATCGGGCACCCGGCCTCGCAAACCCATGCCTCGGTGCCGGTGGCGATGCGCCAGGCCATGGGCCTGACCGACAGTCTGGTCCGGCTCTCGGTCGGGATCGAGGAGCCGGAGGACCTGATCGAAGACTTGGCCCAAGCCATGGCCTGACGGAGACCCGCTTGACCGTCGCTTGACTGCCGACCCTGATCCTTCGTGTGTCCGCCGCAACGTCGCGGCTCCACCCGGAGGATCACATGTTCGCTCCCTTGTTGTCGGTCGCCGTCCTGCTCCTTCCAGACCCCGCAGCCCTCAAGGTGAGGGTTGACTCGGCCCGCCACGAAGTGGTCCTGACGATTGGCCCGCTCCACCTCGGTGCCAAAGCGGCGGGAGAAAGCCATGCCGGCATGCACGCCGGCGGGCATGACAATCCGCTCCTCCGTTTCGCGTGGCCGGTCAGCGGCTGGGCTCGAGGGTTCCGGATCACGCTTCACGACGGCGCCGGGCAGCCGCTCTCGCGGCGATTGCTCCATCACATCAATCTCCTCCACCTCGAACGACGGCAGTTTCTGGAACCGGTCTTCGAACGGACCATCGCCGCCGGCCAGGAGACGGATGACGTGCTCCTGCCATCCTCGGTCGGGGTCCGGATCGAATCCGGCGCCGAAATGGCCCTGCTCACAGCCTGGGCGAACGAAACCGGGGAGGACCTCCATGCCGTGACCCTCGATCTCGCGATCCCCTACCTAACCAATAACTGGAGGCCCCTGGAAGTCCGCCCCTTCGCGATCGACGTGGGATTCCGCCCCGGGGCGAGCGACGCGTTCGACGTGGGACCGGGACGCACCGTCCATGAGCGCACGTTCGTACCCCTCACCACCGGCAGAATTCTGGCGGTCGGCGGGCATCTTCACGACTACGCCGAGTCGATCGCTCTGGTGGATCAGACGACTGGGAAGGTCCTCTTCGAGCTCAAGCCCAGGGTCGATTCGTCAGGCAAGGTGCGGAGCGTGGGGCGGAAATTGTTTGGGGTGACAGGGGACGGCCTGTTGATCCGCGCCGGGCACCCGTATCGGGTGGTTGCGATCTACCAGAACCCGCTCGGCCGGGTCATCACAGACGGCGGAATGGCCGTGCTGGCCGGGATCTTCGCGCCCGACGACTCAGCCCTCTGGCCGGCGCTCGACCGGAGCGATCCCGGATTCCTCGCGGATCTGGCGGCCCTCGACCGGCTTGGCTGGAACCCGATCCCTTCGAGCGGCCCCAGCGGGCACGAGTACCGATAGCCGGCTCCTACCGCGGCTTCCGAATCACCCGCCCTGGCCGGGCCGGCGTCATGGCACCGTTCGCCACCACGGGTACCCCATTGACGAGGACCCAGGGGATCCCAACCGGATAGTGATGGGGGTCGGTGAAGGTTCCGACCTCGCCGACCCGGGCCGCATCGAACACCGTCAGATCCGCCACGCACCCCGAGCGAACACAGCCCCGGTCGGTCAGGCCAAGTCTGGCGGCCGGCATCCCGGTCATCTTGTTGACGGCCTGCTCCAGCGACAGGACCCGTTCGTCGCGAACGTAGCGCCCGAGCACTCGCGGGAAGGTCCCATAGTTTCTGGGATGGACCACGCCCTCACCCAACTTCGTGAGCTCGCCGTCGCTCGCGATCATCGTCTGCGGATGAGCCATGATCCGCCGGACGTCGGCCTCGTCCATCACGTGATACACCATCCCCGCTTCGCCCTTCAGCACGCCTTCGAGGACAAGATCGACCCCGGTTTCCGGCGTGGGGGCCAGCCCGCGCCGAACCGCCCAGTCGGCCAGTGTCTTGCCCTGCAGGGACGGATCCCAACCGACCCGGGCGAACTGAACCCGCTTGAGATCGGCCCCGCCGCGGTCGTTCAGGATCAAGTCGAGGACCCCCCGGCGAATGCTGTCCCGCAGAGCCGGAATGGCCAACCGGCCGCGGAGGGCCTCGGCGCCGCCGGCCAATGCCCACGGCGGCACCAGAACATCGAGCCCGGTGTAACTCGCGGTATAGGGATATTGATCGATCATCACATCGGTTCCCGCGCGTCGGGCGGAATCGACCATGGCCAGGGTGACGACACTCTTGCCCCAACCGTGGCGGCCGACGGCCTTGTGATGGGTCAGAACGACTGGAATCTTGGCCAAACGCCCGATTTCGAGCGCCTCCGCCACCCCATCGAGCAATCCGACGCCTTCCTCGCGAAGGTGCGAGGTATAGATGCCGCCCCGCGCCGCGGCCACCTTGGAGAGCGCGATCACCTCATCCGTCTTCGAGTACACGCCCGGGACATACCGGAGCCCGGTGCTGAGGCCGAACGCTCCGTCCGCCATACCCTCCGCCACCATGGCTTCCATTCGCGCCAACTCCGCCGCCGTCGGGGCCCGGTTGTCGGTGGCCATGACGGTTCGGCGAATGGCGTTATGCCCCACCAGATAGGCGACATTGATCCCGAGGCCGGCCCGGTCCGCCGTGTCGAGATAGCGACCTAACGGCAACGGCCCGCCGCCGTCCGGTCCGCCTAACGCCAGCGTGACGCCCTGGCGAACATGGCTTTCGGCGCCGGGCAATCGCAACAACGGTTCGAGATGGGCGTGGAGATCGATGAACCCCGGCGACACCGTGAGGCCGGCCGCATCGATGATCCGCGCGGCGTCGGCCGGGTCGAGCCCGCCGCGCTCCACCCGGACGATCCGGGCGCCGACCAGCGCCACGTCGGCCCGGAAGCCCGGCGCGCCGGATCCGTCGACGACCGTACCGCCCCGAATCACGATGTCGTAGGGCGGAACGTTCCGGCCCACCGGCCTCGGCAGGGACCCGGTCCGAGCCGCGACGATCCGATCGAGCAGTGCCAAGTACTCCCAGTGAGCGACCCCAGGATTCCCTTCACGGGGCATGGTCTTGTGCGCAATCACCAGATCGAGTTTCGGAATCACCGTGATATACTGCCCGACCACTCCGATACCCGTGTACGCCCCTTCATACGGGCCGGTGTTCCAGGCGCCATCGAACGGCCACCAGAGATATCCATAGCCGAACCGCCCCCGCCGATCGGCGGACGGAAACAAATCGGCGACGCGGGTCACTGCTTTCGTGCTGGCCCGAACCCAGTCGGCCGGGACGAGCTGGCGCCCCGCCCAGCTGCCACCCCGGAGCATCAGATAGCCGAGCCGTGCCATGTCGCGGGTCGAGAACCACATCGGATACGCAAGATGGACCGACTGGGTCGTGTCACCGTCCTTATGCTGCAGGTCCCGCCGCCAGTCTTGCATTCCGAGCGGGCGAGCCAGTTCGGTTTCGACCGCGTCGTAGATGTTCCGCCCGGTCTCTCGCTCGTAGATCGTGCCGAGGGCGTTGAAATCCCAGTTACTGTAGAGGAAGAAGGTGCCGTGTCGTTGGGAACCCCGCGGCGGGGCCTGGTCGAGGTCGTCGCCGCTGTACGAGGCCGGGTGGTAGACGCCGGAACGGGCGCTCAAGAGATCCTGCACCGTGGCCTCGCGCTCGCTCGGCAGGAGCCCGCCGAGATCGTCGATCCCAAGTTGCGCCAGCGTCTTGCTGGTGTCGATCCGGCCCCGAGCCAGATCGATACCATAGAGCATCGAGAGGACGCTCTTCCGGACCGAGGCGAGGTAGCTCTGAGTGGTGAGGTCTCCGTAGCTCAGCACGACCCGGCCGCCCTCGACCACCACCATCGCGGTGGTGTTCATCCGCGACACGGTGGCTCGGACCGTGTCGAGCCCTGAGGCGCTCCAGCCTGCCGCCACCGGGTCGGTCAGTCTTTCCCAATCTCCGGTTGGAAAGAGCGCCGGACCTCGGGCGGCGGGAACGGCGGGTGCCGGCGCCGATCGGGCACATGCGGACCCGAGACAGGCCGCCGCCATTACCATCAAACGCACGCTCATACCGAGTCTCCCCGACGAGTCATCAGGGTCACCGCGCCCGCAACCACCAGATTCACCAGGAGTGCGACGAATCCGATGTTGAGATCCTGGACCCAGCTGGGCGCCCCGGGCAGGAGCGTCGCCACCTTCACTTGGCCGATGGTGATCCAGGCCACGGTAAGCTCACCGGCAACGAGCCCAGCCATTGCGCCCGCGGTCGTCAGCGGATTCCTGGGCAGGAGCGAGCAGATCAACGACGGGAACAGCTGGGTCACCAGGGAGTAACCCATCAAGAGCAACGCCACGATACTGGTGCCGCCCTGAAACGTGAACCAAAGCGCGACCGCCGCCACCACCGGCACCAAACCCTTGGCCAACCGCGGAATCCGGGGGTCATCGGCGCCGACCCCGCCATACACCACGTTCTTGGCCAAGACGGTCGATGCCGCCATCAGGATCATCGACCCGGGCACCAACGCCGTCAGCACCCCGGCCGCACCGATGACGCCGACCAACCAGGGATCAAAGGTCCGGACACTGACCCGAAGGAGCGCCAAATCGGCATCGGTGCCGGTCAGCCCCGGCACCGTGAGCAGGGCGGCAAAGCCGACGAAGAAGATGAACAGCATCACCAGCTGATAGAGCGGCATCACGATCGCGTTCTTCCGGAAGGTGTCTGCGCTCTTGGCCGAGTAGATCGACCCGAAAGTATGGGGCCACATGTAAAAGCCGAGTGCCGTCAAGACCACCGTGCTCGCAAACCAGGAGGGGCTTTGTCCGGTGGCCGGGAGGGTCAGAAACCCGGGTTGCGCCGCCTCGATCTGGTCGAACATCGGGCCCAGCCCCCCGTGCAGCGCGCTCGGGAGGTAAAGCCCGAGGAAGATCGCTACCCCCAGAATCAGGATGTCCTTGACGACCGCCGTCCAGGCCGAGGCGTGAATGCCAGACACCATCACGTACGCCACGACGCCGGTGACCCCAAGCCAGATCGCCGCCGAGGACGACACCGCACCGTAGGAGGCCTCGCTCACGATGATGCCGAGACCTTTGAGCTGGAGGACCAGATAGGGAATCATCGCGACGACCCCGACGATCGCGACGAGCGTGCCGAACCACCGGCTCCGATATTTGTGCACGAAGAAATCGGGTTGCGACACCAGGTCGTGATTCCGGGCATACCGCCACACCTGGGGGGCGATCCAGTAACTCGTGATATACGCCAGCGCGCCGTAGCAGAGGATGTAGAAGGCCGGCGCCCCGCGACCGTAGGCCCAGCCGCTCGCGCCGAGAAAGGTGAAGGTGGTGTAGATCTCGCCGGCCAGGAGCAGGAACATCAGGACCGCGCCGAAGGCGCGGCCACCGACCGCCCACTGGGTCAGGTTCATGTTCTTGCCCCGGCGGGACCGGAGCCCGAGCCCGAACGCCAGCGCGAAGGTGGCGCCGATCACCAGGAGGGAGGCGTTCACGCGCCAGTCGACCGGTTATCGAGGCGGTACACCAGCCACATGACGCCACTGGTGGCGACGACCCAGAACACGATCCACCCCAGCAGAAACGGCAATCCGAGGATTCGGGGCTCGAGCCGGTTGGCAAACCAGCCGCTGCCGACCAGCGCCACCGCCGGAATGAGCGGAAGCAGGTGATGGGCCTTCATCCCAACACGTCGAGCGCCACCGCCACGAACAGCCGGAGCGATTGATCGAGGCTCGTTTCATCGATATCGAAGCGGGGGTGATGATGGGGGTAGACGATGCCCCGGGCCACATTGCCGCCACCGGTATAGAAGAAAGTCCCCGGCGCCTTTTCGAGAAACGCGGAGAAATCCTCGCCGCCCATGTTAGGCGGCAGGGTCACCACGCGGTCCGGGCCGAACAAGCCCCGCGCCACCGCGGCGACCCGGGCCGTGACCTTGGCGTCGTTGATGACCGGCCGGTAGCCGTCCTGCCAGGCAAATTCGTACTCGGCGCCGTGAGCCTCGGTGATGCCTTTGACGATCCGCTCCATGTCCTTCGGGATCTGGGCGCGGAGCGCCTTGTCGAAGGTGCGGACCGTGCCGACCAGCTTGGCGTCCCCGGGAATGACGTTGTGGGTGGTCCCGGCGTGGAACTGCGTCACACTCAGCACGGCCGGCTCGATCGGATCGACCACCCGCGACACGATGGTCTGGAATGCCATCACGATCTGCGCGGCCACCGGAATCGGATCGATCGTTTCGTTCGGCTTGGCCGCATGTCCCCCTCGGCCCCGAACGGTCACGAAGAACGTATCGGGCGCCGCCATCATCGGACCTTCCTTGACCCCGATCCGTCCGTGCTCGAGCGTGGCCCAGACGTGTTGGCCGATCACGACGTCGACGCCGTCCATCACCCCGGCATCGACCATCGATTGGGCCCCGCCCGGGAGCACCTCCTCGGCGTGCTGGAACAAGAACCGGAGCTCCCCGTTCAAGGCCTCGCGCCGCCCAGTGAGGATCTTGGCCACGCCGAGCAACACCGCCGTGTGGCCATCATGGCCACAGGCATGCATCACGCCGGGCGTGGTGGAAACGAATTCATGCCCGTTCTCCTCATGGATCGGGAGCGCGTCCATGTCGGCGCGGAACGCCAGGGTCGGGCCGGGCCGGCCGGTGAGGAGCCGCGCCATCACGCTGGTGGCGGTCGGACGGGAAATCTCAAGTCCCCCGAATGATCGAAGCGCCTCCTCGACGAAGCGGGACGTTTCAGTCTCGTGGAACGAGAGCTCGGGATGACGATGAAGGTGGCGGCGCCAGGCGATCACCTGATCGCGCAGGGCATCGGCCACCGAATCGAGGGCGGAGACGGTCATGGTTGCCTTGGCTTGCTGGGGGACTAGGAAAGGGTACCCCGGGAGGTCGCCCCACGCCAGCCGTCTCGGGGCAACGATTTGAACCGTTCCGGGGTCTAAGCCGGTATCGAATCCGGCGTCATGGAGCACGGTCTCAATGTTGAAGGGTTTCTTGGCGGCAGGATCTGCCGCAGTGCTGGCCCTAGCAGGTGTCACCGAATCGGCAGCCCAAACCTCGATGCCGGGTGCCGCGCTCCCCGTCGGGGGCGGTGCGAGCGCCGTGGCTCGGGCCACCCGAATCGTTACGGCACCCAGGATCGACGGCGTCCTGAATGACCCCGCGTGGCAGAACGCCCAGCCGATCAGCGGTTTCCTCCAACGCGACCCCGACGAAGGACGGCCGGCCACCGAAGCCACCGAGGTCAGGGTTCTCTACTCAAACGACGCCCTCTGGATTGCCGTCCGCGCCACCGACTCCAGGGCGGCTAGCATCGTCGCCATCCTGTCCCGGCGCGACGAGCAGTCGCCGTCGGACGAGGTGACGGTGATGGTCGATTCGTACCACGACCGGCGGACCGGCTTTGCCTTCACGGTCAACGCCGCCGGCGTCAAGCGCGATGCGTTTCTCTATGAAGACACCAACCGGGACGACCGGTGGGACGCGGTGTGGGATGCCAAAACCAGCGTCGATTCCACCGGGTGGTCGGCCGAGTTCAAGATCCCGTTCAGCCAAATCCGGTTTTCCCCGTCGGCCAACCAGGCCTTCGGATTCAACGTGTCGCGCCGAATCTCGCGAAACAATGAAACCCAGTTTTGGCGCCTGATTCCCCGGCAATCCTCCGGCTTTGTGTCCCTGTTTGGCGAACTGACGGGCCTGGACGGGATCAAACCCCCGCGGCGATTGGAGGTGCTCCCCTACACCGCGGCCACCAATCATTCGCGCCCCGCCACCCCCGGCAACCCGTTCGAACCCGGGATTGCCCGGCGGGCCAACTTCGGGGGCGATCTCAAAGTCGGCCTCAACTCGGCGCTCACCCTGACGGCCACCGTGAACCCCGACTTTGGGCAGGTCGAGGCCGACCCCGCCGTCGTCAATCTCTCGGCCTTTGAGTCATTTTTTTCGGAACGCCGCCCCTTCTTTACCGAAGGCCTCGACTTGTTCCGGTTCCGCCTCGGCGACGGCGACGGCGACGGCTCCCAAGAGGAGCTGTTCTACACCCGCCGGATCGGCCGGGCGCCGCAGGGCGGAGCCGACCCGCGGGGCGGGTTCGCCGAGCGGATTGACCGCACCACCATCCTGTCGGCGGCCAAAGTGTCGGGCAAGACCCGGTCGGGTTGGTCGCTGGGCCTCCTCGGAGCGGCCACCGACCGCGAAGAGGCCCGGGTCGTGAGCAGCACCGGGCAATCGTTCCGGGACGTGGTCGAGCCTCGCACTGGGTACGGAGTGGCCCGACTCCAGAAAGAGTTCCGGAACGGGCAAACCGTGTTCTCGGTGTTCGGTACCACGGTGACCCGATCCCTGCCCGACAACCTGTCATGGCTCCACTCGAGCGCGTATACCGGCGGGCTCAACTGGTCCCACCGATTTGCCGCCAACACCTACCAACTGAGCGGCCGGTTCTCCGGTAGTTTGGTCCGCGGCAGCCCCGGGGCCCTCCTGCTGACCCAACAATCCTCGGCCCGGTACTACCAGCGCCCCGACAACGACTATACCGAGCTCGATTCGACCCGAACTTCCCTGAGCGGTTTCGATCTGGGCCTCAACGGCGGGCGCACCGCGGGCAGCTTTCGGTGGAACCTCAGCGCCACGGCCCGATCGCCGGGGTTCGAGGTCAACGATTTGGGCTACATGCGGGAAACCGACCAGATCAGTCAGGGCGTGTGGGTGAACCGCCGCTGGCTGGAGCCGGGGAAGGTATTCCGCCGCTTCAACCTGAATCTCAATCAATGGTCGTCCTATACCTTCGGCGGTGACCGCCGGGCCCTGGGCGGAAACCTCAACATCAACTACATGCTCCTCAATTATTGGAATGGTTGGATGGGCATCAATCGGAACTTGGGCGGCCTCTCCCCGACTGCCCTTCGCGGCGGCCCAGGGTTCCGGACCCCCGGCCGGGTCAACGGCTGGTTCGGATTCGACACCGACAGCCGGAAACCTTTCCGAACCGGGGGCAGCGGCTGGGCCTTTGCAGAGGATGAAACCGAGTCCTGGGGCGGGGGCCTCAACCTCAATTTCTCCTGGCGCCCGTCTCCGAACATCGACCTGACCGCATCACCGGGGATCAGTTACAACCGGGACGATTGGCAGTACCTCACCCAGGCAACGGTGGCCTCCGGACCCCAGTATCTGTTGGCCGATCTCCGCCAAACCACGGCGTCGATGACGATCCGGTCCAACCTGACTTTCAGTCCGACGCTGTCGCTCCAGTTCTACGCCCAGCCGTTCGTGGCGAGCGGCCGCTACGACGGCTTCAAGCGGGTCATCGCTCCCCGGGCCGACCGGTTCGCCGACCGCCTCGAA
>JANMHX010000204.1:0-22358 GCA_031375485.1 Gemmatimonadota bacterium
TCGTTAGCTGTCAAACCCGCCCTCCCCTTGACCCGAGACTCCCACCGCCGCGATCTTACCGGTAAGACCTGACGGAGCAGATCATGGCCGATTCCGCAACGACTACCCTGTCGTCTAAGGGCCAAGTCGTGATTCCAGAAGAAATTCGCGCCCGACTCGGCCTGAAGCCCGGGGCCCAGTTTGTCGTGGTCGGGGACCGCGACGTCGTGATCTTCAAGGTGCTCGAGCCGCCCTCGCTTGGCGAGTTCGAGGCGCTGGCCGCCGCGGCACGGCGGGCCGGGAAACGGGTCGGCCTTCGTCCGGGTGATGTCCGAAAGGCCATCCGGAAAGTACGCCGCGCGCCATGAGAGCCGTGCTCGATACGAACGTTCTCGTGTCGGGCATTTTCTTCGGCGGGGTGCCAGGCCGGATCTTATCCGCTTGGGCAGCCGGCCAGTTCGAGCTGGTCTTGTCGCCGCCGATTCTTGACGAGTACCAACGCGTTGGCGCGGAATTGGGGCGTCGCTATCCAGGCCTGACCGATCACTTCGCCGGAATCCTCGCCCTCCTGGCGACGCAGGCCCTGATGGTCTCAGCGCCGCCCCTTCCCCAACCCGTCAGCCAGGACTCGGACGACGACATGTTTCTCGCCGCGGCGCTCGCCTCCGCCACGCTGCTGATCGTGTCCGGCGATCACCACCTCCTCGCCGTCTCAGGCTGGCGCGACATCGTCGTGGTCAAACCCCGCCAGTTCCTGAGCGAGTATCTCGACCCCGTTTGACAGCTAACCCGTGCTTGCAGGCGGACGGGCGCCAGGGGCTCCGGTTTGACAAGTCGCGGCCACGCCCCGATGTTGGTCGGTGGGATGGCGTGGCCGCTCGGTGCCGCGCGGCGCCCGCCGCTGAAGCACAAATCGTTAGCCCGCACCGCGGTCCTCCGTCACATGTCGCCGTCTGGGCCCTGGGATTGCGCCGTTTGACGGTCCTCGCCAACATTGTTGCATGACTCAGCCAGCCTTCGACTACAAGAAGTTGTCCCCCGAGGAGCGGCTCGACCTCATTGGGGAGATCTGGGACAGCCTCGAGAATGAGCAGATGCCGATCTCGCCTGAGCTGCAGGCGGAGCTCGACCGGCGTTTGGCCGACCTGGAGCGGAATCCGTCTGACGGACGGCCCGCCGCCGAGGTGATCGCCCGGATTCGTGCGACCCTGAAGTGAGCCGGCCCGTCCGCGTTAAGTCCGTCGCGGACGCCGAGTTCGCCGAAGGCGCGGTCTGGTACTACCGCCGATCCGAGAAAGCTGCAGAGGCCTTCATCACGGCCGTGGAGCAGACGTTTGCGCGAATTGGCGCTGGCCCGGAGAGCTTCCCGGTGGTGTTTCGGACCCTTCGCGGGGCGGTCGTACCTGGGTTTCCCTATACGGTGTATTTCGCCATCCGGCCGGGGGAATGTGTCGTGCTCGCCATCCATCACGGCAAGCGATCGCCGCGCCGCTGGATGCGGCGGGGTGCGGGCTAACCCGGTGCTTGCAGCGGACAGGCGCCCCGAGCTCCGTTTGACGAGTCGCGGCCGCGCCCCGATGTTGATCGGTGGATGGCGCGGCCGCTTTGTTCCGTGCGGCGCCCGCCGCTGAACCACGATCGTTATGCCGCGCGCGGTACCCCGCTCCCCCCCCATATCCCATGAGCTTCGCTCGCCACTAGTTGACGGCGTACATACGCGGTACGTATAGTACTCCCCATGGGTGAGCTTCGGTTCGAGTGGGACCCTCGCAAGGCGGCCGCCAACCGGCGCAAGCACGGCGTCTCCTTCACCGAGGCTGAATCAGTCTTCGCTGACGAGCACGCGCTGTTGCTCAAGGACTCTGACCATTCCGTGGACGAGGACCGGTTCCTCCTCCTCGGACTCAGCGGCGCCCTTCGCGTCTTGGTCGTGGTCCACTGCTACCGGGCTGGCGACAGCGTCATCCGACTCATTTCGGCCCGGCGCGCGGATGCGGAAGAACGACGGCAATACGACGAAAGGTGGATCCGATGAAGAAACACTACGATTTCTCGAAGGCCCGGCCGAATCCGTACGCCAAGCTTCTGAAGCGGCCCGTCACGATCCGGCTCGACGCGGCCACCGTGGCCTATTTCAAGTTGCTGGCCGAGGACGCCGACCTCCCTTACCAGACGCTGATTAACCTGTATCTTCGGGACTGCGCCGCGTCGGAGCGCCGCCTGGATCTACGTTGGCGCAAGCGCAAAGCGGGCGCGGCATAACCCGGAATCGAAGCCGACGAAGGCGCTGCGCGCCTTCGCAGCTTAATTCCAAGTCGTTATGCCGCCCGTCACGCTTTCCAATCGTAACGAGCCCCTGCCGCCTTGCCTCCGTGTACATCTGTACATACATTGATCCATGGAGTTCCACTGGGATCCGGCAAAGGCTCAGGCCAACCGGCTCAAGCATGGCGTCGGCTTCCCCGATGCGGTTGGCGCGTTCGAGGATCCCCTCGCCTTGACCGGTGTGGATTCCCATCCAGCCGAGGATCGCTTCGCCACGATCGGGCTCGATTTCCTTGATCGGCTGGTCCTCGTCAGTTGGACGTGGCGCGGCGACGACATCCGGTTAATCTCCGCCCGCCTTGCGACTCCCCGCGAGCGGCGCCAGTATCAGGAGGGATAGATATGCGCAAGGAGTACGATTTCAGCGGGGCCCGGCGGGGGCCTGTTGTGCCAGTGGCCAAGGGCAAGACGCGAATCACCATTCGATTGGACGATGCGGTCCTCGAGTGGTTTCGGGCCCGGGTCGAGACGGCTGGGGGCGGCAACTATCAGACCCTCATCAACGATACCCTACGGCAGATCATCGGCGCTGAGCGTGAGCCCTTGGAGACCGTCGTCCGCCGGGTGGTTCGAGACGAGCTCCGTCGTCAACCGACGCGGAAGCGCGCCGCACGCCGTGTCTCGGCGGCATAACCCGGAATTGAAGACTGACGGAGGCGCGTTGCGCCTTCGCAGCTTAATTCCAAGTCGTTAGGCACCGCGCCCGAGCATCCCAATCACCCCCGCTCTCCAAGCTCCCTTGCCGGGCCACTCGAAATCGCAACGCCTGACTGTACAATGCCTTACGCGGCCAGCTAGATTCCGGACATGGCTCTCCGCTTTGCCTGGGACCCGGCGAAAGCCGCCGCGAATCTCCGGAAACACGGGGTTTCATTCGAGGACGCGACCACGGCGTTCGGGGATCCCCATTCGCTCACCGTCCCTGACCCTGATCACTCGGCCGCCGAGAGCCGGTTTACTTTGATTGGCACCTCCAAGCTGGGACTAATCGTGGTTGTATCGCATACCGAGCGCGGCAATACGATTCGCATCATCAGCGCTCGCAAAGCCACCCGCCACGAGCGGGCGACCTATGAAGAAGACCAGTAAAGCGCGGCGCCCGGCCGACGAGATGCGGCCCGAGTACGACTTCTCCGCGGGAGTTCGCGGCAAGTACGCGGCCCGGTACCGGGCCGGGACCAACGTGGTCCTGCTCGACCCCGATGTGGCGGCGACCTTTAAAGACGCCGAGGCCGTCAACCGGGCACTACGTGCGATCATCACCGCACTGCCGGCCGTGCGACGCCGCGATCGCCGCGCACGCAGTGCCTAACCAGGATTCGCAGCTGCCGCGGTTCTTGCACCACTTTGGTAGACACTTTCGACTAACCAACAGGAGGTGTCTATGGCCCGTGCAGGCCCCCGAAGGGTTCGGGCATACAGTCGAGAGTTTAAGCGTGCTGCGGTGGAGCTGCGTCGACAAGGCGGCGTGCAGGTGCAGTCGGTGGCCGCGTCGCTCGAGATTCATCCGTTCATGCTGTCGAAGTGGCGGAAGGAGTTTCGCGAGGGGCGCATGCGCAGCGTGGTGTCCCCGCAACGCCCCGCGGCACCGTTCCGCGAAGTGAAGCGACTTGAAGCCGTGGAGCGGGCGCATGCCCGACTGCAGGAGGAGCATGAGCTCCAAACAAAAAGCCATCCGGTTCTGTTCCGCTCAAAAGGTGAGACATTCGCTTTTATCGACACCCAGCGCGCGACCATGAGCACCACGCGCTGCTGTCGTCTCTTCGGCGTCACCCGTGCGGGCTATTACGTCTGACGGGGTCGCCCACTGAGTGTGCACGCGCAGCAGGACCGGGTATTGACCACGCAGATTCAGCGCGTCTTCGCGGCGCACGACGGTCGCTATCGGAGCCCGCGCGTGTACAAGGCCCTTCAGGGGGAAGGCGTGATCGTGAGTCGGCGGCGAGTTGCTCGGCTGATGCGCGTGGCCGGGCTGCGTGGCAAAGCGGTGCGCGGTTATCGCGCGCGCGTCGGCGTGCATCGCTTTTACGAGCAACATCCGAATCGGATTCGCCGCACCATACCGACGGGGTGCAACCAGATCTGGGTCGGTGATATCACGTATCTCGCCGTCGCGGGACGGTGGCGCTACCTCGCCGTGATCATGGATCAGTATTCACGCCGCGTGATTGCGTGGGCGTTGCGTCGTCGACGCGATGCGAGTGTCACGCGGGCGGTGCTCAACGCTGCGGTGGGGCGGACTAATCGTTCACAGTGATCGTGGATCCGAGTATCTCGCGGAGCAGTTCAGGGACCGACTGCGGCACTTCGGCATCCTCCAAAGTGCGAACCAGCGGGGCCCCGAGGATAACGCGCCCATGGAAAGCTTCTTTCATACGCTCAAAGCGGAGACGACGCGCGGCGTCGTGTTTGCCGCCGATGGCACCCTGCGTGAATTGCTTCAGCGGTACGTTCGGTACTACAATCATGAGCGGCTGCACTCCGCCCTCGGGTATCAATCACCGGTCGCCTTCGAGGCGCTCGCCGCCTGATGCGGACGTGTCAACGACAATGAGGCAAGATCCCGGCCGCCTGTGGCGGCCTCAGCTTAGCCACAGGCCGTTTACCGCGTCGCTCGCAGGCCGGCCCTCTGCTGGATCGGTCGTGACGCGAGTTGTCTGGACTTAGCGGGCCGTCGAGAACATTGAGGAGATCAAGGCCCACATTGCCCGGACTTCACCCTGGTATGCCGCGCTTCATGTAGAGCGACTTTTCGCCGCCGCCGATCGACTCCAGCGGTTTTCCGAGTCGGGCAGAGTGGTTCCGGAGCTCGATCGCGCCGACATTCGCGAGCTGATCGAGGGCTCGTATCGCATCGTCTATCTCGTCGCCCCAGATGTCGTTCACGTTCTGACTGTGTTTCACGGGGCACGGCTCTTCCCGGCCGGGGACGCGGTATAACAAGAAATTGAAGCCGACGAAGCGCTTCGCGCCTTCGCAGTTTAATTCCAGATCGTTATGCGGACGACACCAGCCCAGGTGCAAGCCGTGGAGAGGACTACGGAAATGGCCCTCAGCATCCTACCTACACTCAGGCGTTTGGTGGCCCCCGTCCTGTTCGTTACGGCAGGGTGCGGCGCGCCGCAATCTGATGACGCGGGCGGCGCGGAAGCCGCCGTCGCGACGCTGCGCGCCATGGACTCGGCCCTGTCGGCAGCCGTTGCCGCGCGGGACCCCGAGCGAACCGCAGGGTTCTACGCCGACAACGCGGTACTTATGCCGGTGGCAGAGCCGATCGTCGAGGGACGGGACGCGATCCGCGAAGAGTGGCGACACGTCTTCGGCATCCCAGGATTCACGAATACATCACGCCTGGTTGCCTTGGAGCCGTCTCAGGCCGGGGATCTCGCGTACCTGCGAGGCGTTTATGAGTCGCCGATGCTCGGGCCGGACGGACAACAGGTGATCGAGCGGGGCAAGTGGCTGTCTGTCTGGAAGCGCCAGGCCGACGGTGCGTGGCGCATCGTGGCGGACATCTTCAACACCGACGCTCCGCCCCCGGATCATCAGGGCAGCACCGCCGCCCCCCGCACGCCCTAGCCGCGGCCCTCGGGTGGCGAGGGGCTGGGTAACGTCCGATTCTGTTGGTACCTGGCCGCAGGACTCAGGGTCCGCCATTGACCCTCGGGCAGCGACGTGACAGTCGTCCGCATAACCCAGTCTTGAACTGGACGAGCGCCGGGACGCCGGTTGCGGAAGTCGCGGCCGCGCCCCAATGTGGTTGGAAGGATGGCGCGGCCGCTCAGGTCTGATGTGGCGCCCGCCAGTTAAGACTGGGTCGTTGTACAGCCCACCCAATCAGACGGAGAACGAATGTCCGCCATGAAGGGGTGGCTCATTGCGTACTACTTGCTGTTCGCGGGCATCCTGCTCACCGGTGCTCTGAACATGCTCCAGGCACACGGCGGCTTCTTGACCAATCACGCGGCGGATATTGTTGGGCCGGCCTGGCTTTACGTGGTGGCACGCGGTCGCCACTCGGCGCACGGTCGCCAGACCATGCTTCAACGAACTGTCGGCCGCAGCCCCGCGTTTGCGGCGTCATCCTTGTTCGCGGCAAGTGCGCTGACGGAGGTGAGTCAGCTCTACTGGCCTCGTGGAATCTTCCCCGGCCGCTTTGACCCGATCGACATCATTGCCTATGCCGGCGGGCTCGCCTTGTGCTACGCCGCCGACACCCGGTGGCCACAGGTGTCCCCGCCCGCTGCGATCGGCGATCAGCCTCCGGCTGTATAACCCAGCCTTGAGAGTCGCGGCCGCGCCCCAATGTTATTGAGAGGATGGCGCGGCCGCTCAGTCCCGGTGCGGCGCCCGCCATCAAAGGCTCAGTCGTTTTACCGCGCCCGAGCTTCCCTTACCCGCGCAACTTGGCTAAGCCACCTTCAAGCCTATGACCAACCGTCACTTGGACGAACTCCTGCGGCTGCCGATCGCAGACCCACGCCGGTGGCAACGTCGACGGTGACGATCGCGCGTCGCAGCTTGATTCCAATCGTTATGCCGCAACCCTACTACCGACCGCAGGCTGGCTCTCCCGGCGTCTAGATTGTACATTAGGGCGTACACTTCTGGAGCCGCCCGATGAGCCGCGTTCGACCGACGCAGGACATTCGCCCGCTCGCCGATTTCCGGGCCAACTTGGCGTCTGTCGTCCGCCAGGTCCAACGGACCAAGCGACCCGTTATCCTCACGCAGCACGGACGGAGCGCCGCCGTACTGGTCGACGCCGGCGAGTATGAAGCCCTGGTGGACCGCGCGGAGCTTCTCGATGATGTGCGGGTGGCGGAGAGCGAGATCGCCCAGGACAAGGGCGTCACCCACGGCCGTGCGAAATCGGCAGTCTTGGCGGCCCTCAAGGCGTGACGATCGTCTGGGCGCCGAGGGCGATCGACCGGGCCGCCGAGATCGCCGCAACCATTGCGGCCGACCGCCCAGACGCGGCTCGGACTTGGGTTGACGGGCTGTTCGCCCGCGTCGCATCGCTCAAGGACCATCCCCGGCGTGGTCGGAAGGTGCCGGAACTGAACCGGCCCGAGGTGCGCGAGATCATCCACGGGGCCTATCGCGTCATCTATCGGGTCGATCCGAAGCGGCTGGTCATCTTGACGGTGCGCCACGGCAGGCGGCAGTGGGACCCAACAGAACTGGACGATTAGGCCTCCGGTCCTCGTGCTCGCCGCGCTGACCTCGGTGTCTACTACTTACCCTGCGTTCCCCCCAGCGGCATCGTGAACTTGAGACTCGAACGGCTCCATATGGACGAGCACGTTCCTGACCGCCGGCACCGCGGCCCGGATCGCGCCCTTGGTCTTGCCGCTCACCACGTGAGCGTCGCGAAGCGACATCCCAGGGTCGCTCTGGACGTGAATCTCGACGAACAGCACCGAGCCCATCTTCCGGATCCTGAGTTTTTCGGTGGTGCGGACCTCGGGAACCGTCCGCGCCGCGGCATCGACGGCGGCGAGTAGGTGCTCATCGGGAGAATGGTCCATCAACTCGAGCAGGGCCGGGCGAGCAATCCCAATCCCGTTCCAGAGGATCAGGCCCGAGGCGGCCAATGCGGCCACATCGTCCGCGGCTTCCCATCCGGGGCCCCCAATCAGGGCCACGGAAATGCCGACGAACGCGGCGGCCGAGGTGATGGCGTCGCTCCGGTGGTGCCAGGCATCGGCCGCGACCAAGTCGCTTCCGGCGGCCCTGGCAAGGCGGAGCACCCGCCGGGACCAGAGTTCCTTGACCAACACGACCAGCACCAGGACGCCGAGCGTGAAGGGAGCGGGGGCGTGGTGGGGCGTCAGAATTTCCCGAACCGCCTCGATCCCAAGGCCAACCGCGGCCCCAGAGAGCATCAGACCCACCAGGACCGTGGCCACCGTCTCGGCCTTGCCGTAGCCGAACGGGAACCGGTCATCCGGATCGCGCCCCGCAATCCGGAGGCCGCCCAAGACCACGACCGACCCGAAGAGATCAGCCATCGATTCGACGGCGTCGGCGATCAGCGCATACGAATTGCCGACCACGCCGGCGATCAACTTGATCACCGCCAGGGCGGCGTTGAGCAAGAGTCCCCGCTCGGCGACGCTGACTAGAGAGTCCATGGCGGACAAAGATCGTCCGCTGTACTGGACAGCGCCAGGCCATCATAAAGAATTTTCTAACCCAATTGTGAAAATACCTTATGAAATCGGAAAAATGTCTTGCCTAAACTCAGTGCCGATCCGATGTTGAACTCCGCATCGTGGCAGTTCCCAATTCGTACCAGTCGAGCCGGAGAAGATACCGTGCGACGAATGTTGTGGTCCAAGACGGTCGGCCTCATTGCCGGCGGCCTCGTGGCGCTGAGCGCATGTACGACCGAAAAGATCGTGTTTAAAGATCGCGAGCCGTTCAACCCGCCCCCAGACGCGGCCTCCGGCTTCCTTGGCTACTACACGGTCAGCAGCAAGCAGACCAGCTGCGGCAACTGCCACGCCGGCCAGCAGAGCAAATGGGTCCAGACCCGTCACGCCGGCGCCTACAAGACGCTGACTGACCTCCCAGCTGCGACGGCCCAGGCGTTTTGTTACAGTTGCCACACGGTCTCGACCAACGGCAACGGCTTGCCCACGCCGAAACGGGGCTGGGACGTGGTCAAGGATAGTTCGTATCACGACGTCCAGTGCGAGAGCTGCCACGGCCCCGGTGAGAACCACGCGAAGGCGCCGAGCCGGACCAATTGGCCGCTGGCCCGATTGGGGATGCCGGGCACCGGGATTCCGGCCATCAGCGCGGCCGCCTCGAACTCGAGTTGTGCCGCCTGCCACAGCGGCGCCCACGCTCCTTTCGCCGAGGAATGGGGCAAGAGCGGGCACTCGAAGGTGGTCGCCGAGCCCACGCCGGTAGCGGCGAACGCAGCCTGCGCTCCCTGTCACGACGGCAAGAAGACCCTGGTGGCCTGGGGCGTGAACACCAACTACATCGAGAAAGACTCGACCAACGTCTACCCGGTTACCTGCACCGTCTGTCATGACCCCCATGCCAAGAACAATCCGAAGCAGCTCCGGTTCTCGATTACCGCGAGGGAGCCGTCGGCCAACCTCTGCATGAAGTGCCACGACCGCCGGGCCACTCTCGCGGTGGGCACGACGCGGTTGACCCCCCACGCGCCGCAAGGTGACGTCCTCCTCGGCTCGGCCGGGTATCGGCCGCAATCGGTCCAAATCGACACCATCGCCGTCTCGAGTACCCACGCGAGCAGTGCCAATAGCACGCTCTGCGCCGGGTGCCACGTCCAACGCTACACCTTCACCGACCCGGCCAGCGGCAACTTCGTCTTCCAGTCCACCGGCCACCGGTTCCTGCCGCTCCCCTGCGTCGACTCGAAGGGGCCGACCGACAGCCAGAACTGCGCCTACAGCACCACCACCCGTTCCTATAAGGGCTGCGTTGCCAACGGCTGTCACAACTCGGAAGCGGTCGCGGCGAGCGCCTTCTCGTCGCGGCGGGCAACCATCGCCGTCCTGGCAGACCTGATCTGGACCGACCTCGACGGCGACCAGGCCTTGGATGCGGCCCCGGTCGATGGCGGATACTTGGCCATCATCAAACGGGATCGTCCGCTCGAATTCCCGGCCACCACCGCCCAAGCCACGAAGATCACGGCGGCCATGGGTGCCTTCTTCAACATGACGACCTTCGCCGAGCGGTATAGCAACGGCGATGGCTCGAAGGGCGTCCACAACCCATTCCTTGGCACAGCGCTGCTGGCCGGCAACATCCAGGAACTGAAGGCGGTCTATCCGTTCTTGCCCGCCCCGCCGGCCTCGGTCCAGGCCGTCGTGGACCGGAGCCTGAACGAGATGAAAATTCGGCAGCCCAGCTTCTTCAAGGCGGGCGGCAGATAGGTGCTCGCTGGCCTAGTTCAGGATTCTCTACGAGCCGCGTTCCATGGGGACGCGGCTCGTCCTGATTCTATCCAGTCCCCGCTGCCCGGCGGAGTCTCCGCCGTCGTCCGGTTCATCTTCGGCGTCCCCCAATGGATTCAGATTGGGGGATTTTTTCTTGCCATCGTCGTCGGCATCGCGCTGCTGGTGTCTCTCTGGCGCCGCCGGGCCGCCATCCTCGCCTGGATCCAAACCCGGGAGCGGGGCGTCAAGATCGGGCTGGCCGGCGGGGTCTTCGGACTGATCCTGTTGGCCGGCGGCACCGGGGCCGTCAGTTGGAACTACATGCAACACGACAACGGGTTCTGCACCGGTTGTCACGTGATGAGCAAGCCGTTTGGCGCCTTCCAGGCCCGGGCCGGCAAGCACGATTCACTGGAATGCCACGACTGCCATCAGCAGTCGCTCTACGCCAGCACCCGGCAACTGGTCCTCTGGGTGGCCGAGCGGCCGGAAAAAATCGGCAAGCACGCCAAGGTCCCGAGCGCCCGCTGCGCGTCCTGCCACGTCGAGGGGAAGGACCAGAAGGAAAAGTGGCAACGGATTGCCACCACGGCGGGACACCGAGTCCACCTCGAATCCGATTCGTCGGCGCTGAAGGACGTCCAGTGCGTCACCTGCCACGGGCAGGAGGTCCATAAATTCGTCCCGGTGTCGAAGACCTGCCAGCAGGAAGGCTGTCACGAGGCGGTAGAGATCAAACTCGGCAAGATGGCGGAGCAGACCTCGCTCCACTGCGTGACCTGTCATCAGTTCACGGCCGACGTGCCGAAACTCGCCACTCGGGACTCGGCGTCGGGCACCCTGGTGCCGACCAACAAGCAGTGTCTTTCCTGTCATGAGATGCAGAAGGTGCTGGCCAGCTTCGATCCGGAGCGGGATCCGCATAACGGCACCTGCGGCATGTGCCACAACCCCCACAAGGACACGACGTCGGCTGCAGCGGCCAAGTCGTGCACCACGTCCGGCTGCCACGACAAGTGGCAGAAGGAACCGTTCCACGTCGGGGTGGCGCACCGGAAGGTGGGACAGGAGTGCATCGTCTGCCACCAACCCCATGCCGCCAAGGTCGATCCGAGCGATTGTCAGACCTGCCATGACAACGTCCGGAAGGCCGCGGTCTCGGGCCGGAAGCTCAATCCGCCGGCGCCGTTCGATACCGCTCGGGCGCTCAAGCGGCAGGCGAGCGCCGAGGGGGAGGGCAACACCGGGCCGGTGACGGGCTTTCTGGGTTGGGGCTGGCCCACCGCCCCACCGCGAGTCGCGGCTGCTCCGGCCGCCGATTCGTTCCCCCACCCCAAGCACCGCCGCCTGACCTGCCTGACTTGCCATTCCTCGAATGTGCGCCACGGACGCCTGACTTTCGAGCAACCTCGGGGTTGCCAGATCTGTCATCACCAAGCCCCCAAGACCAACGACTGCGCCACCTGTCATCAGACAGACGAGATGGCCAAGTCCCTACAAGCGTCAGTGACCGTGAAGGTTCCCAATCAGGCGCCCCGGCCCCGTTCGGTGGGTTTTGCCCACCCGGCGCACACCTCGGTAACCTGCGTGACCTGTCATACGAATTCGGTGACCCTGGTCCCCGATTCGGCCGTCCGGACCTGCCAGAGTTGCCACACCGACCACCACACGACCAAGGCGGCCTGCGTCACCTGCCATTCCGGTTCCGACTGGAAAACGTCTCATGCCCGGCCCGCGTTGGCGCATCAGGCCTGTGACGCTTGCCACACGGAACGGGTGGTGGCCGAGCTGACGCCAACCCGCCAATTGTGCCTGACCTGTCACCGGCCACAGGACCGGCACTACCCGGCCAAGGAATGCACGGTCTGCCACTTCCAGGCAACGCCGGCGGCGTATCGGCCCCACTTACTCCGGCGGACCGGCCAATGAGGCCCGCATCGCGGATCTTGGTGGCCGGCCTCACGGTGGCAGCGGCGCCGCTTGCCGCCCAGGGCTACCGGCTCCGGCTCGATGCCCGGTATCAGGCGGTCAGCTTCCGGGGCGTCGAGCTCGATAGCATCCCGGCCGGTCAGGTCGTCCAGTTGCCCGGCCAGGGACCGACCAGTCCGGATGGATTTGCGGTCGATTGCGGCACCAGCACCCCGGGCTATTGCTTCTATTTCCGGCCGGGTGCGAAGCTCCGCGGCCAACCGGTGACGACCACGGCCGACCTGACCGCATGGGGCTTCGGGGTGAAAGGCCTAACCATCCGGGCCTCGGGCCGGGTGGCGACCGACCTGAACGATCGAGCGGTCTGGCCCGCCACCGAACCGAACCTGGTCCTGACCGAGGGCTACGCCGAGTACGCCACCGAGGCGGCGGCCGGCCGGCTGGGGAGGCAACTGGTGGCGGGCCGGCTCGGTTACCAGGGCTTCGACGGAGCTCGCGCCAGCTTCCGGGCCCCCGCGGCCGGACTCGAACTTGCTGGCTACGGAGGTTGGGGTCTCGCCCGCGCGGTGGCCATTCCGGTGACCAGCCCGGCGCTCAATCCACTCGACGACTTTCAACCTCGGAACGGTCAGCTGCTCGTCGGAGCCGACGTGTCGTGGCGGCAGCGGTGGTTCGATTTCCGGGGCGAGTACCGCCGCGAAGTCGATCCGAAGGTCGACTACTTCGTGTCCGAGCGCGCCGCGGCCTCCGTCGACGTCTATCCCCTGCGCAAGGTCCGGTTGGCGGGGGGCGCGGAGTACGACTTCGCGAACGGGTGGTGGGGATCGGCCGAGGCGAGTGCCAGCTACACCGACCGACACTGGTACGGTACCGTGGAGGCTCGCCGCTACCGGCCGTTCTTCGACCTCTGGACCATCTGGGGCGCCTTCAGCCCGGTACCGTTCCGGTCGGTTCGCGCCAACGCGGCCGTCGAGCCGGTGAAGGGGCTTTGGATCCGCGGCTCCGGCGAACGGTACTGGTTCGACGAAGACGGCGCCGATACGCCGCTGGTCACCGTCGAGGACCGAGGCTGGCGGGCGCAGCTTTCCGCGAGCGCCACCGTGGCCACGGCGTGGACCTTCGAGGCCGGACTCCGGAGTGAGTTTGGGCCGGGGGCCAGTTCGCGGACGGTCGACGGCGGGATCACCTGGCGGCCCTCGGACCGGCTGATGGTGGCCGCCCGGGCCGGCACCCTCGACCGGCCGCTCGAGTTCCGGTTCAGCAATGCCCGGATGAACTGGGTCTCGATGTCGGGCGACGTGAAGCTGACCGACCGGTTCCGGCTGGCGTCGGACTTCGGGTGGTTCGCCGAAGCCCGACGCCGGCCGGACGCGGCCGCGTTCGACCTGAACCAAGTCCGGATGAGCACCCGGTTGGTGGTGACGTTCGGCTCGAGTGCCGACCGGCTTCCGCGGGCGGGAAAGACCCGATGATCCGGACCTGGCTCGTCGCGCTCTTGGTTGGACTCGGCCTCTCGGCCGCCGGGCCGGCAGCGGCGCAGAGCCCCGCCGACCGGTTCAATCACCCGAAGCACGCCAAGCTCTTCCCCCGGTGCGAGACCTGCCATGTCGGGGCCGTCCGGCCCGAGGGCTCGATCTGGCCGGCGGTGCAGTCCTGCGAGGCCTGCCATGACGGAACGACCGAGAAGCGGATCCAGTGGACCGCCCGAACGGAGGCCGCGCCGAGCAACCTCCGGTTTGACCACCAGCGCCACCGCCGGAGCGCGGCTCCCGGCTCAACCCGGGCTCCGAACGACACGCCGACCTGTTCCAGCTGCCATCAACCCAGTGGCACCGGTTGGATGACCACCCGCCGCGCCATTGTCGGCCAATGCCTGTCCTGTCACAAGATCCAGCGCGAGCATCTCGCCGCGGCCGACAGCTCCTGCGCTACGTGTCACCTGCCGCTGGTTGAAGCCAGTACCCTCACCGAAGCCAGGATCAAGGGATTTGGGATTCCGGCCAACCATAAGGAGCCCGGCTTCCTGGCCAAGGGTAGCGCGGGGCACGGAGCCCTCGCCAAGGGCACTCCCGTCGCGGCGAGCTGCGCCACCTGCCACGCCCGGGATTTCTGCGCCGCCTGTCACGTCAACGCCCCCGAAACCCCGCTGATCCAGGCCCTCGGACCCGATCCGCGGTCGTTGGCCATCAAGGCGACGCTCAAGGCGCCGGTCAACCACAAAGCCACGGACTTCGGCCGCCGGCATGGTGAGAAGGTCGGTCCGAGAACTGAGAAGTGCGCGACCTGCCATACTCAGGAGAGTTGTCTCGCCTGTCACGCCGGCGCACCGGCGGCCGCGATTCGGGCACTCGCGGCCGCGGGACCGGGCCGGGGGGTTGGGGCCGTGGTGACGCGAAAGAAGCCCGACACCCATACCGCCGATTTCGGGCAGAAACACGCCCCGTTAGCCGTGGCCGCCGAGCGGAGCTGCGCAACCTGCCACGTCCGGCCGATGTGTCTGCAATGCCACCGGCCCGACCCGGCCCGGTCCGGCGGCTATCACCCGGCGGCGTTCCTGACCCGTCATCCGGCGGCGGCCTATGCGCGTGAGAGCTCGTGTTCCGACTGCCACAATGCCCAGCAATTCTGCGCCAGTTGCCACGCCCAGGCCGGGATGACCGCCAACCGGCCGTTAGGCACCGGCAATTACCACGACGCCAAGCGATCGTTCCTGTTCGGCCACGGCCAGGCCGCTCGCCAGGAACTCGAAAGCTGCGTCAGCTGTCATGCCGAGCGGGACTGCCTGACCTGCCACTCGTCGCTGGGGGCCCGTCGGTTCAACCCCCACGGCCCGGGCTTCGACCCCAACCGGCTCCGGCGGAAGAACCCGCAGATGTGCGCCGCCTGTCACGGATTTTCGATTCCCAGTCGCTAGACTCTTGCTTTTCCATGTAAAGTGCTTTACTCTTGGTTCCCGTGGTTGGTTTTCCCCCGCGGAACCGATAGGAGAATCGCATGCATCCCGTGAACATCCTGAAACGCCCCAGCGCGTTTCTTCCTCTGGCGATGTCGGTTGCCGCCCTCGCCACGGTGGTGCTGGTCGTCGCCGTGAACGGAACGGCCCCCCAAGCCGATGAAGGCGTCGCGGCCCGAGTGTGGCAGCTTCTCATGGCCGCCCAGGTCCCGATTGTGATGTTCTTCGCACTCAAGTGGATTCCGAGGTCACCAAGACAGGCTGGGGTGATCCTGGCCGTGCAAGTCGGCGTGGCACTCGCCGCGCTAGCACCGGTCTTCTGGCTGGGCTGGTAGTAGTCGTGCCGGAGGGGACCACTGCTTGGGCTCGACTCATGACCGCTGCGGTCGCGGGCGGCATCCTGCTCGGATGCGAGCGGACGGGTGCGGCCGGGCCACCCGACGCGGAAACCGGACTGGAGATCAGCGCCGCGATGGAGCGCTATCAGATCGCGGCCCGCACCGTGAATCCGGACTCGATGGCGTCTTTCTACACGGCCACCGCGACGCTGTTCGAGCCGGGCATCGAGCCGATCGTGGGCCGCGAAGCGATTCGGGCCTTTCTGGCTTCGTTCCCCGGGGCCACGGTTCACGTCGCCACCGCCACGCCCGATACCATTGAGGTCCACGGCCCCATGGCGCTCTTGTGGGGCACCTATTTCGAGCGGCTCGACTTTCCGGGTCAGCCGACCAGCGAGCAGGCCGGCAAGTTCGTGGCCCAATGGGTCCGCGGAGCAACCGGTACCTGGCTCATCGAGCGGATGTACCGGATCCCCCTGCCTACCCCCGCCCCGCGCTAGTCTCCGCGGAGCGCCTGGGTCGGGTGGACGCGCGACGCCCGCCGAGCCGGGAGGTACCCGGCACCCAACGCCACGATCGTGATCGTCAAGGCCGCGACGGTGAATGCGGGCAGGTCGTAGCCCGACAGCCCGAACAACAGCGATTGGGCCGCCCGCCCGATCCCGAACGCCGCCCCGATCCCCGCGATGCCGCCAATGACCGTCATCCGCGCCACTTGCCGGACCACCAACGACTGGACCTGGCGCTGGTCGGCGCCTAACGCCATTCGAACCCCGATTTCCCGGGTCCGCAGGGTGACATTGTAGGCCAGGACCCCGTACAACCCGACCGCCGCAAGCAGCGTCGCGAGGACCGCAAAGGCCGCCGAGAGGGTGGTGATCATCCGGTCCAAGTAAACATTCTCCTTCACCTGCTCCGGCAAGGTGGTCAGGTCCGCCACCGGCAGGTTGGGATCGACCCCCGCCACCAACGGTGGCACTGCCCGGACGATGGCCGACGTGGCGATACCGGTCCGGGCGTAGAAGACGACCCGGCCGGTGGTCGAGTCCTGCCGGTAGGCCCGGAAGAAGAGCGGCTGGGGCGCCTCCTCTTTGACTTCGTTGTAGGCCGAGTTCTTGACCAAGCCGACGATCTGGTAGGCGGTCGGCGGTGGGTCGCCGGGGCGCCGCGGGACGAGCGGATTCCCGTAGCTGACCCGTTTGCCGATCGGACTCGGCCCGAGGTGGAATTTCGCCACGAAGGCTTCGTTGACCACCGCGACCGGCGCGGTCCCGAGCTCATCGGACGGGAGAAACTCCCGCCCGGCCAGGACGGGTACGCCTAACGTCTTGAAGTAACCCGGCCCAACCTCGTTGGTCCGGGTGCCGAGGTCGGCCTCCGGGGTGGCTTTGACGCCTTCGACGTCGACGTCGCTCCCGTTGCTCCACCCGACGAGAATCGGCACCGTCGCCGAGGTGACACCGGTCACGCCAGGAATCGAGGCGAGCGCCTCCTCGACCCGCCGGAACAGGGCAGCCTGCTGGGCCGCGGGGTATCCCATCTGGGCCGGCGAGAGCGCAAACGTCACCACACTATCGGTCCGGATCCCGAGCGACACCCGGCTCACGTTCACCAAGCTCCGGACAAAGAGACCCGCCGAGCAGAGCAGCGCCATCGACAGCGCGATCTGCGCCGTGACGAGCGAACTCCGGAACCGGGCCGCGCCTCGGCTGGCCGAACCGCGGGTGCCGCTGGCTTGGATGACCGCCAGGAGATCAGACCGAGTGGCCTGCAGCGCCGGCAAGAGGCCAAACAGGAACGCGGTGCCGATCGAGAGCGCCCCGGCAAACAGCAGGACCGGGGTATCGATGCCGACCTCGACGTTCCGAATCAGATCCTGGGGCAAGAAGGACATGATCAAGCCCAGGGTAGCCTGGGCCACCACCACGCTGAGCCCGCCCGCCATGACCGCGACCAAGATCGACTCCAGCATCAACTGGCCGATCAGCTGGCCCCGCTCGGCCCCGAGGGAGGAACGCACCGCCATTTCGCCCTGGCGGCCGGCGGCCCGCGCCAGCAACAGGTTGGCCACATTGGTGCACGCCACCAGGAGCACGATGGCCGTCACGCCGAGCAACAGGAGCAGCGGGGTCCGGGTCTGCCCATGGATCCCGCTCTGGCCCCGGTCACCCGGCTCGAGGGTCACGACCTTGGCCTTGAAGCGGGCCAGCATCTCGGCCGTGATGGCCGACTGGAGGGGAACTTCGACGTCTTGGATGATGGGCCGGTAGACGGCGTTGATCTGGCCCTGCGCCTCCTCGAGTGACACGCCGGGCTTGAGGCGGCCAAAGGCATAGAGCCAGTACGTGGTCCGGCTTTGGAAGTACCGGTCGTCCGTGAACTGCAGGGCCCTGAGCATCGTGAGCGGGACGAAGACCCGCGCTCTCGTGCCGAGGGTGGTGCCGTCAAATCCGGGCTCTGCCACCCCTACGATGGTCATGGCGATGCCATTGACCATGATGGCCTGGCCGAGCACCGCGGGATCGGCGCCAAGCTCGGTGGTCCAGAACCGGTGACTCAGCACCGTCACCGGGCTTCCGCCGATGGAGCGGTCATCGTCGGGACCGAGCAGCCGGCCTAACGCCGGCTGCAGGCGCAGCACGCCAAAGTAACCACCGGAGACCCCGATCCCGTTGCCGCTCAGGGACTTACCCCGAAAGGCCAGATCCGCGCCGATGATCCGATGGGCGGCGAGGCCGGTGAGTACGGTCTGGCCGCGCTCGAGGTCCTTGAACATCGGATAGCTGAACACCACCGAGCAGTTTCCCGAGGCGTTGCAGGTCTGGGAACCCGAATTCGGCCCCTGGGCCAGGACGTTGACCAGCTCATCGGGCGCCGCAACCGGAAGGGCCCGGAGGAGCACCCCCTGAATCAGGGAGAAGATCGCGGTATTGGCCCCAATGCCGAGGGCCAGAGAAATCACGGCCACGGCGGTGACGATCGGAGCGCGGAGCAGGGTCCGCGTGGCGAGTCGAAGACTGGGCATGGAGAACCGGGGAATCGGGTGGCACTGGCTTCGGAACGCTCGTTAGACCCGGGCCGGGCCCGGAACGTTGCGAGGGACCCGAGTTTCCCCTCATACTTCGCCACCCCGGTCCAAGGTGCGTCCATCATGCCGACGAGTCGGCTCTCATTGTTGCTGTTCGGACTCCTCGGCTGCCGGCCGGTGGAACCGCCGGCCGCGGCGCCTAACGATTATCGGAGCCCGGCCGGCACGACCACCGGTGGCCAAGTGACCGTGGCCCTCGAAGCCCGAACCGCTCGGTGGCGGCCGGCCGCCGACGACGGACCCGCCCTCGACATCGCGGCGTTCGGCGAAATCGGTCGGGCCCCGTCGGTGCCCGGGCCGCTGATCCGGGTCCCCGCAGGCGCCAGTGTCACCGTCAGCATCGCCAATCGGCTGGCCGACACGCTCCGGGTCACCGGGCTGATCGACCCCCGGACCTCCGATACTCTCATCGTGGCGCCGGGGGCCACCGGCCGGGCCACATTCCGAGCCGACCGGCCCGGCCTCTACGGCTACGTCGGCGTCACTCGCCGCGGAGCGATCGTTCACCGTCGCGGGGTCGGCGAACAACTGGCCGGCGTCATTGCGGTCGACTCGGCCGGCGCCCCTGCCGACCGGATCTTCGCCATTTCCGCGTGGAGCGGACCGATCGTACCCGGCACCGATGACTCATCCTTCGTGGTGACGGTCAACGGCAAGATCTGGCCCCACACCGAGCGGCTGAAACTGGCCGTCGGCGACTCGGCCCATTGGCGGGTCATCAACTTCGCCAACAGCTTCCACCCCATGCATCTCCATGGGGCCTACTTCCGCATCGATGCCCGGGGCGATTGGACCGGCGATACCGCCTACACCGCCGCCGAGCGCCGGATGGCCGTCACCGAGGTTCTCCGGCTCCGGGAAACGATGACCATTGCCTGGAGCCCCGGGCGCCCGGGGAACTGGCTCTTTCATTGTCACGATGCGTTCCATGTCGCGCACAGCCAAGAAATCGACCTGCCGGCGGTGGCGCCGATTTGGGCCGCCGAGCTTCGGGGAGATACCGCGAAACCCGCCACGGCGACGCGTCACGCACCAAGCGCCACCATCCCTCATGGCATGGCCGGCCTCGTCATGGGCATCGAAGTCACCGGAGAAGCCCCGGCCACAATCCCCAAGGCGGATCGCCGGATCGACCTCACGGTCCAACAGCGGGCCCGGGTCTTCGGCGACACGGTCGGCATCGGATTCGTCCTGGCCCGGCCCGGCCAAGTGCCAGCGGACTCGATCGTCATACCCGGACCACCCTTGATCCTCCGCCGGGGCGAACCCACCGCCATCACGGTCCACAACCAGCTGGCCGAGGCGACCTCGGTCCACTGGCACGGGATCGAGCTCGAAAGCTTCTACGACGGGGTGGCCGGATGGAGCGGCACCGCCGCCCGCCTGGCGCCGTCGATTGCGCCGCGCGATTCGTTCGTGGCGTACTTCACCCCGCCCCGGGCGGGGACCTTCATCTATCACTCGCACTTCAGCGAGGTCCGTCAGCTGTCGCTGGGCTTGTTCGGCCCGTTGATCGTGCTCGAGCCGGGAGCCCGGTGGGACCCGGATCGCGACCGGGTCGTGATCTTTTCGGTGGCGGGGAACGGCGACTCATCACTGGTTGTGGCCGACCATCCCGGACCGCCGCTCCGGCGGGGAACGCCGTACCGGCTTCGCTTCATCAACATCGCGCCCGCCGACGACGTGGAACTCGAGGTGGTCCAACAGGGCAAGCCGGTGATGTGGCGGATCATCGCCAAGGACGGAGCCGACCTGCCCAAGCCCCTCAACCAACCCGCGCGGCTTCGGATGGGCCCTGGAGAAACGACCGACGCCGAGTTCACACCCGGCGCCGGTCCAGTCTCGATTCAGGTGAAGAGCTTCAACAACTTTACCTCGGTCCTGCCGGTCCGATAGCTGCTACCGTCCGCCGCCCGTGGCGCCGGCCTTCTTCGGGGCGCCCTCGGGCCCGGTGTCCCACTCCTGGCTGCTCGAAATGTTCGGCATGCTCCAGTCGTGGCCGTTCCAGCCGTCGAAGCCCTCCATCTTGAAGGCCCAGAACCCGGTGAACGTGTCGCTGATCACGATCAGGCCGTCGTGGTTCCGGACTTTGATGCCAAACGCGCCCTGAAAGACACTGCTCCCGTAGAACTGCGGCACCCCGCCGAAGCCCTTCATGTGGGTGCAGTTGCAGGTAAAGTACCAACCCGCCGTGTAGGGCTGCGCCGGATCGGCCATGTTGAAAATCTGGAGTCCGTCCTCGTACGCCGAGACGAAGACGAAGGGCCACTTCACTTCATGGTTATGCGACAGCGTCCGCCACTCAGCCTGCCAGGCGCCGACCGGCTGGGTAATCGCGTTGACCTTGCCGTCGAGCGCGGGCTGAAGGTCGAAAATCCGGAGCGGGGCAAACTGGTATTCGGTCTCCACCACCGCGTACTTGCCGTCCGGGGTCGGAGTGAAGGTATGAGCACTCGAAATGCCCGACGCCCCGACGATTTGCAGGACCAGCTTGGGCTCCTGCTTCCCGATGTTGCTGACGTCGTAAATGAACGCGCCGCCCCGGCCGGCCCCGTAGAACTTGTCCTGGTGGGTGTTCGGGTCGTAGTAGACTTGGAAGTCGTGATAGCCAAAATTCCCGATCGCCGTCCCGGCGTTCGACGGAATCGGAACCCGACCAATCATCCAAGTATTCTCCGGCGCGCCGCTCACGACCTTCTCCATGTCGTAGACATTGGCGTACGGCCCGTTGATCGTGGTGAACAACAGGACCCGCCCGTCGGAATGCTTGTAGGCGAAGATGTTGTGGAACCCGCCGAGATATTCTTTTTCCCGGATCCGGGCAACAACCTTGACCTTACTGGTATCAGGCAGCAGGCTCACGTCGGCCACGACCGCACCAAGGTCGGCATCGGGGCCGCTTTGCCCGAACTGAAGCGACTGGACGTAGTAGTACTTGCCCTTGAGCTTGAAGTACTTGCCGTCCATCCCGCCGGTCCCACCGTGCAACTCCGGATTCTCAATGGTCCAGCTGAAGAGCTTCTTGAACTGGTAGTCCTTGGTCGAGATGATCGAGAAGCCGGCCCGGTCCCACGACTGGGCTACGTAGGTATAGGGCCGGCCGGGCTCCTGCTCGATCTCGTTGTCCATCACCCGGAAGTACCCGCCGAGCGGGATGTGGGCCAACAGCTTCACATTGGGGCTGCCGCCGACTTTGTACTTCGGCGGATCGGTCCACTGGGCGGACGCGCTTGACGCCACCACAGCAAGAGCAAGCACCGCTCGCATTGTTCTGACCATCGGAGTTCCTCGGGTACGGGAGTTATGGAACCACACTGAACACCATCATCATCCCGGCTTCGAGATGCTCGGCAATGTGGCAATGCGCCATCCACTTGCCGGGATTCGTCACTTCAATCAAGAGATCGACCGTCTGGCCGACCGGGAGCAGGATCGTATCCCGCCACGCCATGTTCTCCTCGGCCACTCCGTTACGGGCCACGATCAGCATCCGTTGCCCGTGAAAATGGATCGGATGGCTCATCGGGTGCATCGAGAGGGCGTCGTTGGTCATCCGGACCTTGATCACGTCGCCCTTCTTGAAGGCCCAGACGATGTCCATGTTCTCCTTCTTCGTCTGAACGTCCCGCATGATCCAGCGGACCTCCTTCGAGGTCGAGACCCAATTCATGTCGCGCATCCCGTCGACCCACTCCTGGGGCGGGAAATACATCGTGTCGACCGACATGAACGCGGTCACCACGATCGGCATCCCCTGGATGTTGACCGTGAGGAGGAGCTCCTTGTCGGGCGCCCGGTCGAAGTGTTTCCGATATGGCTCG
>JANMHX010000207.1:0-9208 GCA_031375485.1 Gemmatimonadota bacterium
CGGCGGCAGCAGCTTGACGATTTCGACCCGCTCGTCTTCGTCCGCTTCGGCCAGCACGTCGGCCAGATCGGCGGCCCCGAGTTCTTCCGCTTCGGCCAGGAAGTCCGCCACCTGGCCGTTGCGGACCAGGTCCAGCAGCCGCCGAGCGCCGTCGCCGGTCATCGGGGGTCCCGATCGAGCACCACCGGGCCGGTCCCGGCGCGCCGGACCAACACGCGTTCAATCCGGGTGGCCGTGGCACCGAGCACATCGAACTCGAGCCCGCTGACCCGAAGCCGCTCGCCGGGGCGCGGGAACCGGCCCAGCAGCTCCGCCAACCGGCCACCGACGGACTGGGATGGTCCTCCCGGGAGGGCGACCCCGAACCGCTCTTCCAGTTCGGCCACGTCAGCAGCGCCGGTCGTTTCCCAGGGCGTGAATTGGTCGGGTGCCTTCCGCTCGGCGGTTTCGTCGTGCTCGTCGAAGATTTCGCCGACCATCGCCTCGAGCAGGTCTTCGAGGGTGACGATACCGAGCGTGCCGCCGAATTCGTCCAACACGACGGTCAAATGCCGGCGCTCCCGTTGCATGTCGAGCAACACATCGCCCGCGGCCCGGCTGGCCGGGGTCGCGCCCACCGGCCGGATCGGCACCGGCGCCGCGTCGTGGACCTTGAGGAGGTCGAAGACGTGGACCATCCCGACCAACTCGTCCAAGGTGCCGCGATACACGGGGAGGCGGCTGTAGCCGCTGTGGATGAACGCGGCCTGAATCTCGTCGGAGGCCGCACCCTCGGGGATCGCCACCAACTTGGTCCGCGGGGTCATGAGCTCGCGGACGGGCCGCTCGGCGAACGTGATGACGTTCCCGACCATCACCAGTTCATCCGAGGTGCCTAACGCACCGGCGGCCCCCTCCCGCCAGAGCGCCCGGACGTCGGCCGCGGGCCGCGCCGTCGGGGCGGGCAGCAGCCAGCCCACCACCCGGGTCCACGGCCGGAACACCGGCCGGAGCAGGTCGGCCACCCGCGACGCCCGATGCGCGGTCAACCACCGGGGCAGCACGTAGCCGCTGAAGAGCACGAACGGGAGGGCAACCGAGAGCAGCAGCACCAGCACACCCCACAATGGCAGCGTGCCGGTCGCGACATCAAACACCGCCGACAGGCCCGCGGCGAGGATCGCGATCCCGAGCCCGGTCGTGGCCGTCGCGGCGGCCAACTCGCGCTCGGCATCCACCAGCCAGTCGAGCGACTCCGCCCCGCCCTTCAACCGCCGGGAGACCGCATCCGCGAGATCGGACCGGCTCACGGTGATCAAGGCCGCCGTTTCGGAAGCCCCGAGCAGGGTCACCAACAAGCCGATCCCAACGGCCAGCCAAATCACGAGGGCACTCTCGGCGCAGGCGGTGGCCCGGCGACCGTGGGCCGGACGGTCACCCGGCGGACCCGACGCCGCGCCACCTGGTCGATCACGAGGGTATAGGCCCCGGCCGGCACCGCGTCGCCCGTGCGGGGCACCCGCCCGGCCAGCGCCAGGACCAGTCCGCCCACGGTGCCGACGTCTTCCCGGCCAAACTGATACTCGAGCTCCGCTTCCAAATCGACGAGCGGGACCTGACCCTGTACGGTCAACCCGCCGTCACCGGTCCGGACCATTGGCAGGGCTTCCTCGGTGTCGTACTCGTCTTGAATTTCCCCGACGATCTGCTCCAGCACATCCTCCAACGTCACGATGCCCGAGGTGCCCCCGAACTCATCGACCACCACGACCAAATGGCCGGCGCCCCGCTGAAAGTCGCGGAGCTGGCGATCGAGGCGCTTGGCCTCGGGCACGAATTCGACGGGTCGGACCAAGGGATGCCAATCGGGTTGCTCGAGCAAGATGCCGCTCGCCAGCAGATCCTTGGCGTAGATCACCCCAACGACATTGTCGGGATCGCCGTCCACGACGACCAACCGGGAGTGTTCCGCCGCCCGGAGCGTCTCGAGCACTTGGCTCTTGGCCGCGGACAGGTCAACCGAGATGACATCCATCCGGGGCGTCATGACCTCCTCGACCCTCATGTCCTTCAGGCTAAAGACGCCGGACAGGCGCTCCCGGACATCCTGATCGGCCCCCCGGCCCGACCGGACCTCGTCGAGCGGGCGGCCGCCCCGGTCAGCCCAGGCCACCAAGCGGAGGATCGGTTGGAAGACGGCGATCGATCCGGTCGCGACCCGGCCGTCGAACCGCACCAACCCGGGCTCATTGGCGGCCCAAAGCCTCGGGAGCAGATCGCCCACCACCCAGACGACCGTGACGGCGAGCGCCAACCGAAGCAGCGACCCCGGAAACGGCCACGCCCACCAGGCCAAGGCCAGACCGGCGAGAAACGCGCCGATCATGAGCAGCGCCAGATGAATGACGTGGAGACTCCGGGCCGGGTTGAGCGAGGTATGGTCACCGGTGGCGCTCGGACCGAGGAGCCGGGGCAAGCCGGCGTCGTTCTCCGAGGCGAGCGCCACCAACGCCGCCCACAGGGTGCAGAGGCCGGCCAGGACCGGCGCCACGCCGAGCTGCAGGGCCGTGATCAGCCCAGACACGCGAGGTACCTTTCCTGGCGCCGCCACATCGCGGACCGGACCCGGCCGTCACCGTCGGGGTGGTCGTGGCCGAGCACATGCAGGGTCCCATGGATCACCAGCCGGACCAGTTCCTCACGCACGGTAATCCCTCGTTTCTTGGCCTCGCCCGCCGCGACCGCCCGACAGATATAGACGTCGCCCTGCCGCCTCCCGTCCGGAAGCGGCAGCGAGAACGCCAGCACGTCCGTGGTCCGATCGGCGTGTTTCCACCGGGCGTTCAGCTGCCGGATCCGGACCGGCCCGACGAAGGTAACCGAGATCGCCGCAGCCGCCCGCTCCGCGGCGAGCACGCCGCTGACGACCTGAACCACTCGGGCCCGCGACACCGGCGGGTGGCGACCGGCGACCGTGACGACGGCCGCCTCGCCGGCGCCGGCCCGGCGCCGCTCAGCCGCTCTGATCCTCGGCGTAGGCACGGATGATTTCGCGAACCAACCGATGGCGGACCACGTCGGCTTCGGTCAGGTAATGGAACACCAGACCGTCGATGCCGGGAAGAATCCGCTCGATCTGAATGAGGCCCGAATCCTCGCGCTTCGGCAAGTCCACCTGGGTCTTGTCGCCGGTGACCACCACCTTGCTGTTCACGCCAAGACGGGTGAGGAACATCTTCATCTGGGCGCCGGTGGCGTTCTGGGCCTCGTCCAAGATGATGAACGCATCCGCCAGGGTCCGGCCTCGCATATAGGCCAGCGGGGCGATTTCGATGGTCCGGCTCTCGATGGCCTTCTGGACCCGGTCATGCGGCATCATGTCTTCGAGCGCGTCGTAGAGCGGCCGCAAATAGGGGTCGACCTTGGCCTGAATATCACCCGGCAGGAAGCCTAACGACTCGCCGGCCTCGACCGCCGGACGGGCCAGGATGATCCGGCGAACCCGCTTGCGGGCCAGGGCCTCGATCGCTTTGGCCACGGCCAGATAGGTCTTGCCGGTCCCGGCCGGTCCGATCCCGATGACGATGTCATGCTGCGAGATGGCCTGGAGATAGTCGCGCTGGCCGGCGGTTTTCGGGAGGATGGCGCGGCGAAGGCCGGGCAGGAGGATCCGCCCCTCGCCGGGCGCCGCCATGTCGGGCGGGATGACCCCATCGGTGACCAACCGGCTGATGATATCGGGGGTGACCGCCTCCCCGATCCGGGCCAGATCGATGAGGGCCTGGACGATGGGAGCGGCCCGGTCGACCTGCTCGCCCGGTCCTGACACCGCGAGCGTGTCGCCCCGGAGGGTGGCGCGAACGCCCAGCACCCGGCCGAGTTCCACCAAATTGGCATCGTTGATCCCCGCGAGCAGCAGGGCATCGGCCCCTTCGACCCCGAACCGCTGGGTCAGGTCTTCAGACACCGGGCACCCCCGGGTTCGCGGGGCGGCGGACCGCCAGGTTCAGGACATCGAGATCCTTCTGCTCCACGGGCGTCGGCGCCCCTTCGAACAAGGCCCGGGCCGCCGTCGTCTTCGGAAACGCGATCACGTCGCGAAGCGAGGTCGCACCGGCAAGCAGCATGACGACTCGGTCGAACCCGATCGCGAAGCCGCCCATCGGCGGCGCCCCCGTGGCCAGGGCATCGAGCAGGAAGCCGAACCGGCGCCGTTGCTCATCGGCCTCGACGCCTAACAGTTTGAAGACCCGGGATTGCAGTGCGGGATCGGTGATGCGGATCGACCCGCTGCCGAGTTCGTTTCCGTTGTACACGGCGTCGTAATGGACGGCGCGGCAGCGGCCCGGATCGCTCTCGAGGAACTGGGCGTCGTCCGGGTGGGGCGACGTGAACGGATGGTGCACGAAGATGTGTTGGCCGGTGACCGGGTCGGGCTCGAACAGGGGGAAGTCGACCACCCAGAGAAACGCATGCGGCCGAGACGGCTCCAACCCCAACCGGCGAATCAGCGCGGTGCGGACCGCATGGAGCGCCGGCGAGGTGACCCGGTCCGGTCCCACCACGGCCACCAACGCGTCGCCCGGCACACCGGTCAAGGCCGCGGCGCCCGAGGCGCCGACCGCTTTGACGCCCTGCCCTTCCCAGCCCGCATCGCCGCGCTTCATCCAGACCAAGCCACCGGCCCCCGCGCCCTTGGCCGTCTCCGTCAAGGCGTCGAAGTCTTTCCGGGAAAGCGCCGCGGCCGCCGGGACCTGGATTCCCCGGAACCGGACCCCGCCCTGGCCGGCGTCCGCGAGGAAGGGCGCCCGATCGGCGCCTAACGACGCGGTGAGATCGCGAATCTCCAGACCGAACCGGCAGTCCGGCTTGTCGATCCCGAACCGCTCCATCGCCTCGGCGAACGTAACGCGGGGGAACGGGGTGGGCACCGGCTGGCCCGCCTCGGCCCACAGCCCCGCCAGCACCGCTTCGATGAACCCCATGACATCGTCGGCCGACACGAACGAGGCCTCGATGTCGATCTGGGTGAACTCCGGCTGCCGGTCGGCGCGGAGGTCCTCGTCGCGGAAACACCGGGCGATCTGGAAGTAGCGGTCGAACCCGGCCACCATGAGCAGTTGCTTGTAGATCTGAGGCGACTGAGGCAGCGCATAGAACTCCCCGGGATGAACCCGCGACGGCACCAGATAGTCGCGGGCCCCCTCCGGTGTCGGCTTGGTCAGGATCGGGGTTTCGACCTCGAGAAACCCGAGATCGCTCAGCACGCCCCGGGCCCGTTGCGCCAGCCGGTGGCGGAGCACCAGATTCCGCTGCAACTCGGGGCGCCGGAGATCGAGCACCCGATGGCGGAGCCGGAGTTCCTCGGACGACAGCTCTTCGTTGTCCTTGCGGGCCACCGGAATCGCCGGCGTCCCCGCGGGCCCGACCACGACCAACTCGGTGACGAACACCTCGACCTCCCGGGACGTCATCTCCGGGTCGCGAGCCGGATTCGGCCGGAGTTCAACCCGACCGGTGGCGAGGATCACGGTTTCGACGCCGAGCGAACCGGCACACGCCATCACGGCGGCGGAACTCCAGTCCGGACTGCAGGAGAGTTGGAGGAGACCGTCGCGGTCGCGGAGATCGAGGAAGACCAAGCCGCCCAGGTCTCGGCGGCGGTGGACCCAGCCGGCGACGTGGACGGTTTGCCCGAGGTTCGCCGTGGTCAGGGCGCCGGCGCGATGGGTTCGGTGGGCCGTTTGGTCGTGGGATGATGGCATAATTGGCCAAACGTAACGCCGCCGGTTGCCTGCGGGCAAGCGATTGGAACAAGAGGAGTTACGTGAGTTTTTCCCGGCATTCGCCCGTCTGGTGGTTGACCCTTGGCCTCGCCGCCGTCGCGAGCTGCGCCGACCCGCCCGCCCGGCCGGCCGCCGAGCCGACACCGACGGCCCCGCTCCCCGCCACGTCGCCCGCCGCAACGCCACCTCCGGCCCCCCCGGCCGAGCCGCGGACCCTCCCGGTCACGCCGGTCGCCATCGACAGCGGCGCCCCGTTCCGCCGGCTGGTCCGGGAACTCGGGCCGGATCGCCTAACGCTGACCCTCAAGCTCAACCGGGTCGACCTCGCGCACGTCCGGGCCGGCGATACCCTGCTCGTGCCCGGCGACGTCGGTGGCTCCGAGTTGGACTGGGCCCCATTTCCGGCCCGGGCCACGTCGCTGGATTCGATCCCCAAGTTGCTGGTCGTGTCCGAACGGATCCAGGCCTTTGCCGCCTACGAGCTGGGCCACTTGGTGTACTGGGGCCCGACCAGTACCGGGAAACGGGCGACCCCGACCCCGACCGGCCTGTTCTTCACGACCTGGAAGGCCAAGGAAACGCGATCGACCGAGAACGACGAGTGGTTGCTCCGGTGGTACTTCAACTTCGACAACCAACGCGGCGTGTCGTTCCATGAGTACGGCCTCCCGGGAACGCCGGCCAGCCATGCCTGTGTCCGGCTCCTCGCAACCGACGCCGAGTGGATCTATCGCTGGGCGGATCAATGGCAGGTAAGTCAGGACGGCCGGACCGTCGAGCGACCGGGCACACCGGTCCTGGTGTTTGGCAGCTACCGATTCGGCCGGACCGGCCCCTGGCGGGAACTTGCCACCAACCCGGACCTGGCCGCCGTCAAGGCGGCGGAACTCGACTCGGCCCTCCAGATCCATCGAGAACAGCTCCCGCTCCGTTAGCTTTCGCCCATGGCCCCAAGCATTCTCGACCAGTCGCCGGCTCTGGCGCGTTCCGCGATCGACACCTGGGTCGCCGCGCACGCGCTCCCCGGGTACCGCACCGACCAAATCCTCCGCCGGCTGTGGATGGCGCCGATCGGTTCCTGGAGCGAAGCCACCGAACTGCCCGGCACGCTCCGGGAGGCCCTGGCCAAGGACTGGCCCCTCCTCAGGCTGACGGCCGCCTCGATCGAAGTCTCCGCCGACGGGACCAAGAAGTACCTCTGGCGCCTGGCCGACCGCGAAGCGGTGGAGTCGGTCCTGATTCCGAGCGGCACCCGCCGGACGCTGTGCATTTCCTCGCAAGCCGGCTGCGCGTTAGGCTGCGTGTTCTGCGCCACCGGGCGGATGGGCTTCCGCCGGAACCTCTCCGGCGGCGAAATCGCCGCGCAGGCCCGGGAGATCATCCTGGCCAACCCGGACGACCGCCCCACCAACATCGTGTTCATGGGCATGGGCGAACCGCTGCTCAACTGGCCCGCGGTCGACACCGCCCTCACCATTCTCAACGACGCCGCCGGCCTCGGGATCGGGGCCCGGCACATCACCGTCTCGACCGTCGGGATTCTGCCGGGCATGGACGCATTGCGGAACCGGCCGGAACAATTCCGGCTGGCGATCTCGCTCCACTCGGCCAACCCCGATGCCCGGATCCGGCTGATGCCGATCGAGCAGAAGTATCCGCTCGATCAGGTCCTCGCCTCGGCCCGCCGGTTCGGCCGCCGGGTCACGTTCGAGTACGTGATGATCCGGGACCGGAACGACTCCGACCACGACGCGGACCAACTCGCCGCCATCGCCAAGCCGCTCGGCGCCCACGTCAACCTCTTGCCGCTCCACCCCGGCGGGGGCGACGGTTTGGTCCCGAGTTCCGGCAACCGGATCCGGATCTTCGCCGAGCGACTCAAGGCCGCCGGTATCGAAGCGGTCGTCCGCCGGAGCCGGGGCCTCGATATCAACGCCGCCTGCGGGCAGCTCTATGTCGAGATGGAAGCGAAACGGCGGCGCGCCGCCAAGCCGGCACCGACCGCGTAACGGAATGCTCCGCGCCTTCATCCGGGCGATCCTCGGCCGGATCCTCGGGCTCTTCTTCCGGCGGATCGACGTGTCCGGAGCCGACCACGTCCCGGCCGGAAGCCCGATCATCTTCGTGATCAATCATCCGAACGGGCTCGTCGACCCGCTCTTGCTCCTGACCTTCGCACCCCGGCCGGTGTCGTTCCTCGCCAAAGCACCCCTGTTCACCCTGCCGGTCCTCGGCTGGGTGATCCGCCGCCTCGATACGATTCCGGTCTACCGTCGCCAGGACGAGGCCGACCTGAGCCAGAATCGGGCGACGTTCGAACGGGCTCGGGAGCTCCTCGGCCGGGGCGGCACCATCGCCATCTCGCCGGAAGGCACCAGCCATAGCGACCCGAGTCTCCGGCCCTTCAAGACCGGCGCCGCCCGGATCGCGTTAGGCGCCACACGCGGCACCCCGGTGGCCATCGTCCCGGTTGGGCTCTTCTACACCGAGAAGGCGGTGTTCCGGAGCGCGGCCCACGTGACCTTCGGCGAGCCGGTCTGGGTCGACCCCGTACCGCTCGACGGCCAGGGCGAACCGCCCGCCAGCGGGGTCGAGGAGGTCACCGGCCGGATCGCGCGGGCTTTGACCCGCGCCGTGCTCCAGGCGGACCATCAGGAGGCGCTCGCCCTCGCCGCCCGGACCGAGCGGCTCCTGGCCGTCACCAACGACGCTCCCGCCTCCCGAGGGGTTCACCAGATCGAGGCAACTCGCCGGCTGCTGCTGGAAGGGTATCGGACCCTCAAGGCGACCGCGCCGGACCGGCTCGACCAGCTGATCCGCCGGATCGACCGACTCGAAGCCGCCTTTCGGAGCGCGAACCTCGACCCGGGTCACCCCCTGCCGAGCGCCGTCACCGGGACCGGCGTGATCCTCGGAGCGCTTTGGCTGGTCTTTCGGATCGTCGTGTTCTTGCCGCTCGCCCTGCCGGGGTTGGTGCTGCACTACCCGGCCTATTGGGCCATCGGACGGCTCGCGCCCCGGTACGCCGGGGCCCACGACGACGTCCTCGCCACGGCCAAAATTCTCGGGGCGGTCTTGCTCTTTCCGTTGACCTGGATTGGCGCGGGCGTTCTGGGCGGCGTGGTCGGGGGTGTCTCGACCGGGATCGCCACGGCGCTGCTCGCCCCGCTCGCCGGGTACGCGGCCCTCAAGCTGGTGGAGCGGTTCGACCGGTTCGTGTCGGGCACCCGGGCGCTCGGGCTCTACTTGGCCCGCCCCGAGCAGGTCCGCCAGTTGAGCGCAGAACGCGACCGGCTTCGTGACGATCTGGCGGCCCTCGGACGAACGTTAGGTATCGTCGTCTAGGCGGTCAGACCACCCGATTCGGGGGTTCCCGCCCCGCGAAGAACGCCTCCAGATTCGCCGCGACGGTCAGGCCCATCGCGGTCCGGGTCTCGACGGTG
>JANMHX010000216.1:0-8420 GCA_031375485.1 Gemmatimonadota bacterium
CACCGTCCGGCTCGGCGGCACCTGTCACGGCTGCTCCGCCTCCTCGGTCACCCTCAAGCAGGGCATCGAAACCCGTCTCAAACAATCGGTGCCTGAAGTCAAAGCGGTTCAGGCACTCTAGCTCTCTCTCGAGGTTCCCTCGTGTCCGATACTCTCGAGGCCGAAGTCGGTCTCGCGCTTTCCCGAATCAAGAATCCCCGGCTCGACAATGACCTGTTGTCCGCCGGGATGGTCCGCGACTTGGCCGTCACCGCCGAAGGCCGGGTCACGTTCACGTTCCTCCTGACGCGGGCCGATCCAGCCACCCTGGTCCGCGACGCCCGGTCGGCGCTCAAGGCGATCGCCGGGATCACCGAGGTCAAGATTACCGTGGTTGACCCGGCCGGACCAAGCCAGTCGACCCATGCGCCACCGAGCGGGGCCCCGGGTCCTCAATCGACCGGGATGCCGGCCCCGCCGACCGCGGCGGAGTTTCCGGGCCTTGGGAAGGTGATCGCGGTGTCATCGGGCAAGGGCGGGGTCGGCAAGTCGACGGTCGCGGTGAACCTGGCCGTGGCGCTGGCCCAGAGCGGGAAACGCGTCGGGGTCATGGATTGCGACATCTACGGTCCGAACGTGCCCCGGATGTTCGGGCGCTACGAGAGGCCCCCGGTCGTCGCCGGCCGGATTCAGCCGCTCGAATCGTTCGGCGTCAAGCTGATGTCGATCGGCTTTCTGGTCGACCGCGACGCCCCGGCCATCTGGCGGGGTCCGATCATCATGAAGGTGATCCAGCAATTCCTCCGCGATGTCGAGTGGGGGGAACTCGATTTCTTCATCGTCGACATGCCGCCCGGCACCGGCGATGCCCAGCTGTCGCTGGTCCAGTCGGTGCAGGTGTCCGGGGCGGTCATCGTCACGACGCCCCAGGAAATGGCCGTCGGTGATGCCTTGCGCGGCGCCAAGATGTTCGAACGAGTCAACGTTCCGGTGTTAGGCATCGTCGAGAACATGAGCGGCTACACCGATCCCGACACCGGGAAACGGATCGAGTTCTTTTCGTCCGGTGGCGGTCAACGGTTGGCCGACGAACTCGGGGTGCCGTTGCTCGGAAAAATCCCGCTGGAGCCGGGTTTGGCGGAGGCGGCCGATGCCGGGTCGCCGGTCGTGGTCGGCAACCCGAAGAGTCCGGCCGCCGTGGCCCTGTTGGCCACGGCCAAAGCCATTGCCAAGGAGGCCGGCTCCCGCTCGATGTCCCTGCCGGTGATCAACCAGTAGCGGCCCACCCGGTCGCGCTGAAATCGAATCCGAGCGATTCACCCCGGAATCGCTCCCGGGTCCACCGGACCCGCTCCCGGGTCACGCCGAGATACCACGTCTCCAAGTGGCGCGGTTTGGTTTCGACGAACGCCGTTGGAACCAGAACCGCCGTGGCCCCTCCCGATTCTGGATCGCGAACCGACTGGTAGCGGATCAACCCGATGCCCCGGGTTCGCGCGGCGGACGCCTCGGCCTGGCAGGCCCGATAGTCGGCCGGGTCGGTCCATTGCTTCCGCTGTTTGTGATACGGGGGCTCCCGCAAGTCGATCGTGGCCCCTCGAACCGAAACCTGAAAGATGGTTTGAGGGGCCGGCTCGATCTGGTCGAGCGCCGGGCTCGCCAGCAGGAACCGCCACCGCCAATACCCCAGTTCGGCGCAGGCCGTTCGGACGGCATCGGCGCCATAGAACACGCCCGGATCCTCGGGGCGCCGAAACCGCGATCCAAAGGCGGTCGGCGGGTATCGAAACGGCGTGGCCAGCAAATAGTGGAGGCCGGCCGTTCCATCGGGAAGGGACGGCTTGGCTCCTTCCAAGAGGTCTTCCAGGAGGCGCTGTTCGGCCAGGGTGTCGACCAAGACCATGGTTGACACGACATGCTGGGCCTCGACCGCCCGCCAGCAGTCAAACTTTGCCACGGACCGCGTCCAGATACTGGACCACGCGAACGAGGCCCTCGACCGTCTTGATGTCGTCGAGCGGGCGGCGCCCGCCGAGGGCGGTGTTGGGGCCCGTCAGCCAGGTTCGGGCTGGTTCACCATGCCCAAGCAGGGCATCGAGCGACCGGAACATCCGGATGAAGAGGAGGGCTACCTCCCACTCCCGTTTGCGAGCGGGGTCGAGGTGATAGCTGCCATTGACGAGGCGGGAAGCCGTGGCGCGACTCAACCCGAGGATCTCGGCCAGATCGGACTGGGTGATGCCGAGGAGACTGGCCGCGCGGATCGCCGCCTTGGAGACGGTGAGGTCGGGCCGGGGTTCGAGTCGCGGAGCGGTCATTGGTTGGCTTGGTGTTGTTGCTATAGAAACATTACATAGATAATGTTTCTATAGCAACAAGCCCCCTTGCGGGGGCTCCGGATCCAAGCCGACTCGGGTGCTTGGCTACTATGGCTTAGGGGTCGGCCGCTTTACTGCCGGGACGCCCTGCTGGGGCGTGGCCCAGAGGTACTCGTCGGTCAACATCTCGGTCGGAAGGTACCGCCCGGCAAAGCTCGGCTGAATGCCGCCCCGGCTCAAGACCGCCGCGCCGAGTCCAACCGTGCCAAGGAGCCACGTGGCGATGACGGCGGCGCCGAGCACCAAGGTACCGGCCACCGGGACCCACCCGAAGCCGACCCAGGCCAGCCAGACCGAGGCCACCGCGCCGAGGCCAACCAGCAGATACCGGTAGCTGTTCGGCGAGAGCGCATCGCCACGCGCCATCCGTCGCCGGGTGTGGGTTTCGCCCATGGCGTGGGAGACGGCCAAGAACCCGCCTAACACGCCGGCCAGGACGAGGAGGAGGTACACGGCGATGACGAAGGGCACCAGCAGCACCCCGACCACGCTCAAGACCAATCCAACCACCAACATCCCGAAGGTGGGCACGACCAGGACCTGGGCCAACAACCCGACGATGAACGAGCGAAGGAAGCTGTGGCTCACGGTGTCGGAAACGACCTCGAGATTCGATTTGCCGAAGAGGACGAGGCCAAACCCCAAGATGCCCAAGGTCAGGAAGGACCCGATGACGCCGGCCAGGTTGGTTGCGGTCCGCGCCACCGGTCCGGCCGCCGAAGCCGCGAGGACCGGCTCACGGTCGAGCGCCAGGCTCTGACCGAGGACCGTTCCGCCGAGGTTGACGACGGTCCCGCCGAACGAAAACGCGTCGCCCTCGATGACCGCGCCTCGATGCACCAAGACATCGCCGTCCAAGGCCACCACGTTGCCCCGGACCCGCCCGTAGACGTCGGCCTTGCCCTGAACCACCAACAGGTCGGACGGGACCGAATCGGTTGACCCGACGCTGAAATTGCCGACGTGAGCCTGACCGCTCGGTACGTTGATCCGAATCGTGGCGTACGGTGCTGTGACCAGCTCGCGGAGCTGCCGCTCCAAGGCCCGGGGATCGCTGATGTCGGAGAGCGAGATCAGGGGCGCGTTGGGGTCGTCGAGGAGCGTGACCGGGTCGAGCGGTTCCGACTGATCTTTGAATTGGAAGGGGAAGTATTCGCGAAGGTAGTCGATGAGGCGCACCGTCTTGTCGCCCGGCGCGAGGTCGGCCGGCGGCGCCCCGGTACCGGACAGCGCCACCAGCGTCAGTCCGAGACTAAAGCTGGGCATTCGCCCCCGGTCCGGCCGAAGGCGTCACCAGCCGGCGGAGCGCCACCACGCCGCCCGCGTACGATCCGATGACGAGGACGACGGTCGCGGCCAGGCGGACCGGCGCGTCGGACAACTGGCGGAGGCTTTCGAACCATGAGGTGCCCGTCATCACGGCCAGGGTCTGTTGCCAGAGGGCGGCGCCGGAGTTCCACAGCGCGGACTCGGCGCCGTGGAGCCACCCGTCCAATACGGTGCGGTTGGCCGCCGACCACGCGACACTGATGACCATGCCGGCGGCGAGGGCGGCCAACCCGCCGAGCCGGCGGGTGGTCAGTTTTGGAAAGGACAGCACCGGCACCGGAGCCGGCACCGCGATCTCCACCCGCGCCATGACTCGATCGGCGAACCCGGCCCGGGGTCCGTAGCTCGGAAGCCGTTTCATCATGGACAACACTTCACGATCGAGAGCCACCAGCCGGCGGCAATCCTCGCATCCATCGAGGTGAAGACGCATTTCGGACCGCAGCGCTTCAGTGTGAAACGCGTCGAGGTCATCGGCGGCGAGATGGTTCGTTAGAGATTTCATAATCAGTCCTTGTACGGCGCCCGCGCGCATCGGGTTTCAACGTTCCAAAACACAACGCGACGACCCGATTCACCCATCGCGAACATCGCGGAGGAGGATCCGGAGCTCGTTTCTCGCTCGGTGGATATACGTCTTCACGGTGCCGAGCGGGAGATTCAGCATCTCGGCAATTTCTTCGTAGCTTCGCCCCTCGACGTGGCGAAACAGAATGCAGGAACGGTACTCCGGACGGAGTTTCGCAATGGCCTCCTCGATGGTCCCACCGAGTTCCCGGTTGGCGACTTCATCGAGCTGGTTCTCACCCTTCTCGCCGATCTGGAGGGCGGTGGCCTCGATCAACTCGGGGGTGTCCGCGTGGGGCGATCCCTCGAGCGACAGGGTGTCGAGCTCCCGTTTGCGGAGGTGATCGATGGCGGCGTTGTTGGCGATCTTGAAGACCCAGGAGGAGAACTTGAACTCCGGCCGGTAGGATTGAATGGCGTTCAGGACCTTCACGAAGGTCTCCTGGGCCAAGTCCTCGGCTAACTCCCGATTCCGGACCATCCGGAACACCAGCGAAAAGACCGGCCGTTCGTAGCGATGGACCAGTTCGCGATAGGCCTCATCCACCCCGTCCTTGGCAAGGGCAACCACCTCTTGATCGGTTTGCCCACGAAGAGATCCGGGACGGATAGACGGCTCCAGGTTGCTAGTTGAAACGCGGACGAAACATAGGAACCCGGCCCCCGGGTGACTAGGCCGGGCGCCAAGTCACTGTGGGGTGACGATCCGGCCGCCGACCATGACCCAACTTACCCGTTGGGTGGCGGTGATGTCCCGGAGCGGGTCGCCGGGGACGGCAATCAGGTCGGCCAGTTTGCCCGGCGCGATGGTACCACGGTCGGTGACCCCAAGGGCCTCGGCGGCGACGATCGTCGCCGAGCGGAGCGCGTCGAGCGGAGCCATGCCGAGCTTGGTGTAGACGACGAACTCGCCGGCGTTCTCGCCGTGGGGGTAGACCCCGGCATCGGTGCCGAACCCGATCTTGACCCCGGCAGCGATCGCTTTCCGAAGGCTGGCCCGGGCCAGCGGAAGGATCGTTTCGGCTTTGCTCCGTACCAACGGCGGCAGGACCGCCAGGTTGATCCGGTCGACCAAGTAGGTGGTCGGCACCAAGTAGGTACCCCGGGCCTTCATCATGGCGATGGCCTCATCGTCGAGCATCGAGCCGTGCTCGATGGTGGTGACCCCGGCGCGGACGGCCGCCTTGATGCCTTCGGTTCCGTGGGCATGCGCCGCGACCCGGATCCCGTGGCGGGTGGCCTCGTCGACGATTGCCTTGAGCTCTTCGTCGCTCAGCTGCTGGGCGCCCACCGGTCCCTCGAGGGACAGTACCCCGGCGGTGGCGCAGACCTTGATGACTTGGGCCCCGTGCTTGATCTGATAACGAACCGCTTGGACGACGCCCCAGGGTCCGTCGGCTACGCCGTCCTCGGGCCGCTGTTCCAGGATCCCGGGGGCGAATCCGGTCACGTCGCAATGCCCTCCGGTGATGCCGATCGATTCCCGGGAAGGCACGATGTGGGGTCCGACGGCAATGCCGCGGTCAACCGCCTTGCCCAGGGCCACGGTCACATCGCCTCCGAAGTCACGGACCGTTGTGAAGCCGGCCAGGACGGTTTTTCGGGCGTTGAACGCCGCGCTGAAGGCGGCGTCGGCCATGGTCAGGGTGACGGGTGCCGTAAACGAGGCCGCGGAAATTTCGCTGGTGAGATGGGTGTGGAGGTCGATGAACCCCGGCAGGAGGGTCACGTCGCCGAGGTCGACGACCCGGGCGTCTTTCGGCACCGTGGCTTGGCCAAGCGACACGATCCGGTTCCCCTGAACCACGATCACCGGATTCGCGACCATTTGCCCGGTGGCGAGATCGAGCATCCGGGCCGCCTTGATCGCGGTCGACGGTGGAGCGGCCTGGGCCGGGAGCGCTACGGGCACGGCCATCAGGGCGATCGGCAAGGCGAAACGGCGCATGAGCACGGTCCTTTGGGTTGCCGGAATAGAAGGGACGTCGGGGTGCCGATCAAGGGCCGACCGGGTTGCGAGCGGCCTAGGCCGGCTCTACCGTTCGGATCCGCGCCTCATCCGAGGCCGGAACCCCGTGATAAGGATGGGCCGGATGCCCGATCAAAACGGAAGCTTGAGCCGCCGGGAGTTCGTGGGCGCGGCGACGGTGGCGGTGGCGCTCCCGTCGGTCCGGGCCGAGGCCGGCCCGGTCGTCGCCCCTCGGGCACGCCCGGAGGCGGATCTCGAGCACAACGTCTACACCCGATTGCTCGGCGTCCGACCCCATCTCGGGGCCCATGAGCATATCTCCCGGCTGGGCGGCGGGCGGATGGCGCCCGAGGTGCTGGAGGCCATGGCCGAGGCCAACGAATTCTTCGTCGACATCCATGAACTGACGCTGGCCGCCGGCCAGCGGGTGGCGGCCTTGGTCGGCGCCGAGGCGGCGTTGGTCACCGCCGGTGGTTTTTCGGGACTGGTGCTGGGGGCCGCGGCCTGCCTAACGGGAACCGACGAGGAAAAGATTGCGGCTTTACCGCATCCGACCTGGGACCGGCGGGAGTGCCTGATCCAAACCTGCCAGCGATTCGGCTACGACCGGGCGTACCGGGTGGCCGGGGCCACGATCGTCGAGGGGGCCACCCGGGCCGACCTCGAGGCGAAACTTGGGCGGAGGACCGCGTTCATTGCCGGGCTCTCCAACGCCGAGCGGCAAGGGGTGTTCGCGCCGCCCCTCTCGGCCCGCCGGGCGCCGCCGCCGGATCCACTGTTGGTCAAACAGGAAGACCTGATTGCGATGGGCCGGAAAGCCGGGGTGCCGGTGATGATCGACATGGCGTCCGACTTGCCGCCCTGGGGCAGTCTCCGGCGGTTCCTCGACGCCGGGGCCGATCTGGTGGTGATGTCGGGCGGCTAAGTCATCGGGGGCCCGCAGTCGTCGGGGATCCTGGCCGGCCGGAAGGATCTGATCGAGGCCGCCCGGCGGAACGCGACGCCGTTCGACAACGTCGGCCGGGGCATGAAGGTCGGGAAGGAAGAAGTGATCGGTCTCGTGGCCGCGCTGGAGCGATTCGTCCGTCAAGATCATCAGGCCGAGACGGAGCGATGGAATGCCCGGGCCGCCCGGATCGTGGCCCGATTGCAGGACATCCCCGGTCTGACCTGCCGGCTGGATGAGAACACGGCCGGGTACGTCGACGCCGACCTGACCTGGGACGAGCGCGAGATCCGGCTCACCAAGGACTCGCTCCGGGCCGCGTTGGTGAAGGGCACGCCCCGGGTGGAGCTCGAGGTCATCATCACCAAAGACCGCGAGTCCACCACCTGGCACGCCACGGCACGGACCCGGGTTCTTCGGGACGGCGAGGAACTTCTGGTGGCTGACCGGCTCCGGACGGTGTTCTTGGAGGCGGGTCGGCGGTAGGCTAATTTCTGGGCCTATGTTAGCGACGGACAAGGAATTACCCCTCGAGGGCGGGGCCGCGAAACGGGCCTACGTCCGGGGGATCTTCACGGCCATTGCGCCGCGGTACGACCTCCTCAACCACGTCCTGAGTCTCAACATCGACCGGCGGTGGCGGCGTGATGCGGTGCGGGCGCTCGGGTGGGAACGGGTTCCCGCGGGAACCTATCTCGATCTCTGCGCCGGCACGCTCGATCTGGCGGCTACCCTTGGCAATGATCCGGCCTTCCACGGCTGGGTCGTCGGGGCTGATTTCGTCAAGCCGATGCTCGAGCTGGGCCGGGGCAAATCGGCGGCGGTGGTGCCGGTGGCGGCCGATGCGCTGGAACTCCCGTTTCACGCCGAGCAGTTCGACGGCGCCACCGTGGGGTTTGGGGTCCGCAATCTCATGGATCTCGACCGGGGGCTGATCGAGGCGCGCCGGGTCCTCAAGCCCGGAGCCAAGCTCGTGGTGCTCGAGTTCACGACCCCGACCTGGCAGCCGCTTCGGGGTCTCTACTTCTTCTATTTCCGGCGTTTGTTGCCGTTCATCGGTCGCTTGGTGTCGAAGCACCGGAGTGCGTACACCTACCTGCCGGAGTCGGTGCTGGCGTTTCCGGGCCCGGACGAACTCAAGGCCAAGATGGAGCGGGCCGGGTTTGGCGAGGTCAGTTACCGGTTGTTGTTGGGGGGGATCTGTGCGATCCACGTGGGCTCGGTTCTCGGTTCTCGGCACTCGGCACTCGGC
>JANMHX010000220.1:0-1593 GCA_031375485.1 Gemmatimonadota bacterium
GGGTGGCGCCACGGCCACTACCTCGTAGTAGCCCGGCTCCACGTTCCGGCCGTCGACGTCGTACTCCGCTTGCTCGGTACCGGCACCACCTCGTTTGCCGTTCTCAACCCGGAACGGCTGGCCACCGGGCTCGTGGAGGAACGCGAGCACGTCCTGCCCCGCGGCCGCCGTCCCCACTTGGACGCGAAACGGCCGGCCGCTGTCGGCCGCGAAGAACACCCGCTGGGTTCCGCCGGGCTGGATCGTCCCTCGCACCCGGGCGCCGGAGTCGCCGACGACCACCGGGCGCACCACGGTGACCGGAAGCCGGAACAGTGGGCCGATGGCCGTATCGGTCGCCCACCCGGTGATGGTGGCCCCGAAGACGCCGGCGTCCCGCAGTGCCGCTCCTTTGAGCGTGACCGGCACCGAGGTCCGCGGGGGTGTCAGCTGCACCTGGCCGGGCACTTCGACCCACGCGGTATTCGCGACCAGGCGAACCGGCCCGCCTAACGTACCGAGGACCTCGATCACGACGGTGGTATCGGTGGACGGCCGGTTGGGATCGAGCATCCGGTACACGCCGGCTCCGGGCAGTCCGCCGACCGCGAGGCGAACCGAGGCGCCGGCCGGCAACCGGCGCAGCACCCGATCGGCGGCCACGAGATCCAACAGTCCGCCACCCTGATCGGCGCGGATCGACGCGGGCAGCGCACGGCCGGTGGCCACGATGGCTTGCTTCACCTGCGCCGAGGTCCACGAACGCCGCTCCTGCTGGAGGGCGGACAACAACAGGGCGACGGCCCCCGCCACATGGGGCGACGCCATGCTGGTCCCGCTCTTGTCCTCGGACCCGGTTTCCCACCGGGGCACCGAGGAGTAGGCAATCCCGGGGGCCATGATGTCCGGCTTGGCCGCCTCCGCTCCCCGCGAACTGAAGAAGGCCACCACATCGCCGGCCACGGCGCCAGGGAGAAATGCCGGCGGGTAGGTGGCGCCGACCGACAGAACCCGGTCGGCCGACCCGGGAAACCCGAGGGTCGAGAGACCAGGACCATCATTGCCGGCACTGGTGGCGAAGACCACCTCGGGATTGGCGGCCAAGATCGAATCGAGCACGGCATCGATGCGCGCCGCGCCGTTCCGTTCGTTGCCGACGCCAAAGCTCATATTCAACACCAGCGGCAGTTGACGGCTCTTGGCAAACCGAATGGCGTAGTCGATGCTCCGGACCATACTCCCAGTTACCGAGACGCCGCCCGCGGCATTGTTGGCGATCTTGAGGCCGAGGAGTTGTGCCCCGGGCGCGACCCCGTCAAATCCCCTCACCCCGTAGAGGCCGTTGCCCGCGGCGATGCCCGCCACGTGAGTTCCGTGCCCGCTGTTGTCGAAGAAGAGGTCGAGCGTCGGGGCGCCCGGGGCCGTGCCGAAGTTCGCGGCGACGGTCATCGGCCACTTTCGCCCCGCCACGGTCGCGGTGTCGCCGTGCGGGGACCAGGCTCGCCGGCTTGCAGCGAGTCACGGCCCTCGATGCCTCCGGGCTTCATTATGCCGGCGTCATCGTCGAACGCTCGCTCGGCGAAATGCCGGGCAGCGATCTCAATGGCGATGGCG
>JANMHX010000063.1:0-4753 GCA_031375485.1 Gemmatimonadota bacterium
GGCTCAGGCTTTACGCGACTTAGCTCCAGTGGCGGGCCCGGTCTGCAGCACCGTAGTAGGGGGTCTTGTAGTGCCGGCCGTAGTATGACCGCGCCGCGCCGCTCCGGGAGATCCCGGACACCGGGCAGCCCAAGCCGCGAAACGTCCGGGCAATCCCGCTCCCGACGTCTCCGGTGCCGACCACCACCACCCGTTGACCGCGGAGTACCACGGGCTCCTTGCTCCGGTCCCAGACGTGGTTCAACTGATCGGCGGCCAAATCGACCAACCGCTGGTTGGCCGCGAGCGCCCGGCAGACGCACCACTCCGCGATCGCGGGTCCGAAGTCTTCGCCGCTCTTGGTGAGCATGATGCCCGGAGGCAGCGGCTTTCGGAACACCAGCCCGTCGACCCCGGCGCCGATCGAATGAATCCATCGGACGTTGCCCCAGGAGTCGACGGCCGGCTTTCGAAACCCGACATAGACTTCGGCCCAGTCGAGATCGGCGGCGTTGATGTCGCCCGGCCGCTTCATCCTAAGCGTCAGGTCGGGGCGGGCGGCGGCAATGAGGTCCCGGATCTCGGCGACATGCTCGCCGGCGACGAGGATCCGTACCGGTTTCAGGATCATTCAGGGCTCGTGATGGCTGGAATGGGAATGTAACCGGCGATAGCTTACCGGCTACTCCGAAAGGTACCTCGTGGCATCGACCGCTGGAACGGCCCCGCGCCGCGACATTCCCGTGACCAAGCGGGAGATCTTCGGCTGGGCGATGTTCGATTTCGCCAATTCGTCGTACACCACGGTGGTCATTACCGCCGTCTATAGCGCGTTCTTCGTCGGCTATATCGTTCCCAAGGAGTCCGTCGCCCGGGACTCCTATTGGTCGATCGCGATCCTGCTCTCGATGGTGGTGGCACTGGTCCTTTCGCCATTGGCCGGTGCGATCATCGACTACAGCGGGAAGAAGAAGACCTATCTCCTGGCCAGCTGCATCATCTGCTCGCTCGGCACCGCCGGCCTCTACTTCGTGAGTCCGGGCCAGGTGTGGCTCGCCATCCTCTTGGTGGTCATCGGAAACGTGGGGTTCATGCTGAGCGAGTCGTTCTGTTCGAGCTTCCTGCCCGAATTGGCGACGACGGAGAACATGGGCCGGATTTCCGGGCTCGGTTGGGGCATCGGCTATCTCGGTGGGCTGGTGAGCGTTTTCCTGGCCTCGAAGGTGATCATCCGGAGCGACCCGGGTACCGACCTTGCCCGCTATGTCCACGAGAACCAATTGGCCATGCTCGCCATGGGCGCCTTCTTCCTCATCGCCGCCATGCCGACCTTTGCTTTGGTCAGGAGCCGGTCGCTTCCGGCCCCCGGATACGAAAATGCTTCGCTCGGCAAATTGGTTCGGGCCGGCCTCGCCGAGTTCCGGCAGACCTTTGCCACGGCGCGGCAGCACCGGATTCTGTTTCAGTTCCTGATCGCGTTCATGGTGTACATGGCGGGGCTCGACGCGATCGTGAAGTTCGTCGGGATCTACGCCCGTGAGGAGATTCATCTGTCGGGCGGAGAGTTCGTGCTGTTGTTTCTGGCCCTCCAACTCTCCGCGGTGGCCGGCGCGCTGGGCTTCGGGTTCCTCGAGGGAAAGATCGGCCCCAAGAAAACCGTCATGCTGACGTTGTTCTGGTGGATTATCGGGATCCTCGGGATCTATTTCCTCGATGCGATGAGCGCCGTCACCGGCGTCGGTCCGAAGCAGCTGTTCTACGGCCTCGGGCTCTTTGCCGGGGCCGGCATCGGCGCCACCCAGGCGTCGAGCCGGACCGTGGTCGGCCTGCTCGCACCGGTGGGCCGGAGCGCCCAGATGTTCGGTTTCTGGGGCATGTTCTCGAGGTTCGGGAGTATCCTGGGTGTGGGCTTTGGATTCGTGGCCGACGCCTTCGGCTCAAGACGAGCCGGCATCCTTCTCGTGCTGGTGTTCTTCATCACCGGCGCCCTGCTCCTCTCCCGCGTCGATATCGACCGCGGAATCCGTGAAGCCCACTAGCCCCCCCGCCGAGCGCCGGGTGCCGAGCGCCGAGTGCCGAGAGATCATCACGGTGTCGGGGTTGACGCGCCGCTTCGGGACCAAGACGGTCTTGGACTCCGTGAACCTATCCTTGCCCCGAGGGGCGGTCTACGGCCTCGTCGGCGCCAATGGGGCCGGTAAGACGACCCTCATCAAACATATTCTGGGTTTGCTGCGTGCCGAACGCGGCTCGGTGCGGGTCTTCGGTCTCGATCCAGTCGCCGACCCGGTCGGCGTGCTGTCGCGAATCGGTTATCTGTCCGAGGAAAACGATCTCCCCGGCTGGATGCGGGTCGACGAACTGATTCGCTACTCGCGGGCGTTCTATCCCGCCTGGGACGATGGCTACGCGGAGGAGCTGCGGCAGGCGTTCGCGCTCGAACCTGCGGCGAAAATCAGGGACCTCTCCAAGGGGCAGAAGGCCCGGGCGGGACTACTGATCGCGCTGGCCTATCGGCCCGAGCTCCTCGTGCTCGATGAACCGTCGTCCGGGCTCGATCCCATCGTTCGCCGTGATATTCTCGGTGCGGTCATCCGCACCATCGCCGATGAAGGCCGCACAGTGCTCTTCTCGTCGCACTTACTGGAGGAAGTGGAACAGGTCGCCGATCATGTCACCATGATCCGCCAGGGCGCGATCGTGCTGAGCGGGCCGTTGGACGCGATTAAAGAAGCGCACCGCGTCGGTGACCGGCCCCCCTCGCTGGAAGAGATCTTCGTCGCCATGGTCGGGAGAGCGGCAGCCCCGGCCCCCGACAGGTAGGCATGCGCTCCCCCGCGTCCGCAATGGCCTGGGAATTTCGCCACCGGCATCGCTGGGGACTGATCGGCGTGGCCGGCTACCTGCTGGGGTTGGCGGCCATCAAAGTTCTGATCCTCGGGCCGGGGCAACCCGTCACCCTGGATCCTCCCGATGGCAGGGCAGCGGTGGTGATCGCGCCCCTGACGGCCACGTTCTTCTACTACCTCGCGGTGTTCAGCTTCGGCCTGGCCGGCGACCTGGCGGGGCGCCAATCGATCTATCCCGCCCGGATGTTCACGTTGCCGGTGACGACCAGGGCGCTGGTGGGATGGCCGATGCTGTGCGGCGCCGCCGTCATGGCGAGCCTGTGGCTCGGCACGGCACTGTTCGCGCGGTGGCCGTGGGGCATCGACCTGCCCCTGACCTGGCCGGCCCTGCTGGCCGCGGCATTTCTCGCGTGGACCCAAGCGCTGATGTGGATGCCGTACCCTTTGCCATTGCTTCGGGTGGTCGTCACCGTGGGATGGCTGGCGGCGCTGGATGCGGTCGTCCTCCTGGCGGTCCACTATCGGGTTCCGGAGTCCCTGATGGTGGCCATTCTGGCGCCGCAGATTCCCCTCGCCTACCTCACCGCCTGCTTCGCCGTGGCGCGAGCACGCCGCGGCGAGGTCCCCGATTGGCTGCCCCCCATCGCTCGGGATGCGACCATCGCGGATGCGTTGCCGCGCCACCGACGGCCGTTTCCATCGGCCGCTCGGGCGCAGGCGTGGTTCGAATGGCGCCGGCATGGCCGGACCCTGCCGGCGTGGGTGGGAGTCCTCCTCCCGTTCGAGCTGGCCCTACTATGGCTCGCCAAGGATACCCCTGGACTCGTCGCCGAAATCCTGCTCGTGGCGCTGGTCACACCACCGTTCATGGCCGGGTTCGTTGCCGCGACGGTCGGCAAGTCAAACCCCGGCGGGCCCGATTCCTCCGCCCTGGCGCCGTTCACCGCAACCCGGCCGCTGACCAGCCCCGGGCTCATCGCCGCCAAGCTGACGATGACGCTCTGGAGTACGCTTGGCGCCTGGCTGCTCGTGCTCGTCGCCATCCCGCTCGCACTCACCCTGTCAGGCACCTGGCCGGTGGTGACCGAATGGGCCCGCCGGGCCGGCGAATTCGTTGGGACCCCCCGAGCGGTCGTGATCACGCTGCTCGGGATCTCGGGTTTGATGGCAGCGACGTGGAAGCAGCTGATCCAGAGCCTGTACGTTGGTCTGACCGGCCGCGATTGGGTCATCCGATCGAACAAGAGTCTGGCACTTGGGTGCCTCATCATCATCGGGCCGGCCGCTCAGTGGGTCCATGACACCAGCAGCGTGCAGGCGGCGTTGTGGGACGCGGGGCCGCTGATCCTCTGGGTGCTGGTCTCGCTCAAGATGGCCGCCGGGGTGTGGGTCGCCACCCGCCTCTATCAGAGCCGGCTGGTCGGCGACCGCACTATGGTGACCGGCGCCGCGAGTTGGGTGCTCGGCGTGCTCGCCATCAACGCCCTGCTCGGGTGGCTGGTGTCCGGGCCGCTCATCCCGCCCCACCTTCTCACGCTCATCGCTATTCTCGCGATTCCGCTGGCGCGACTCTCCGCGGCACCGCTGGCGCTGGCTTGGAATCGGCATCGGTGACCGTGACGAACCGGAGGGTCGTCCTCGGCGCGGTGCTCGGGCTCATCGGCCTGCCGGTGGTGTTGGCGCTGGCCGAGGCCGTGTCTTTCGATGTCCAGAATCGGAGCAACGGCTGGTTGGTGTCCTCGGGGCAGAAGCGCGAGTACCTGCTCTATGTCCCAAGCAGCTACGACCGGACCAAGCCGACGCCACTCGTCATCAGCATGCATGCGGCGGCGCTGTGGGGAGCCGCTCAACAGGAAACCAGTCAATGGAACACGGTCGCCGAGCGGGAAGGATTCATCGTCGTCTACCCGTCGAGTGCCAAGGGC
>JANMHX010000289.1:0-6373 GCA_031375485.1 Gemmatimonadota bacterium
CCTCTCCGATCTCCGCGATGCCCTCGGGTGGGATCGGAGAGGTGCTCGGGTTGACCCCGGCCTACATCCGGGGCGTGGCCACCTTCTATACCATGTACCACCTCCATCCGGTGGGCCGAAACTTCATCCAGGTCTGCGGCACCTCACCCTGCCATCTCTGCGGCTCCGACGACGTGCTCAAGGCCATTCTCTCGGCCACCGGTTGCGGGGAGCTCGGCGCCACCAGTCCGGACGGGCGGTTCACGGTCGCGGAAGTGGAGTGTCTCGGGGCGTGCGGGTTTGCGACGCCGATCATGATCAACGACGACTTCCACGACAGCGTGACACCCGAGCGGGTGCCCGGTATCCTCGCGAGGTATGTATGACTCGGCACTCGGCGCTCGGCGCTCGGGACTCGGCGGTAGCGGAAAGGGTTCGGTAATGGGGTTTCCTCATCCGTCGCATCCGAAGGAGACGGTGCTCCTTTCGAAGTCTTTTGGGGACGCGGAGGCTCGGACCTTTGCGGGGTGGGTCAAGCGGGGGGGGTATGAGGGGCTGAAGAAGGCGCTCGCGATGACGCCGGACGCGATCATCGAGGAGATCAAGGCGTCGGGGCTCCGGGGACGGGGCGGGGCGGGGTTTCCCACCGGTCTCAAGTGGAGCTTCATGCCCAAGGGCGACAACAAGCCCCACTACCTCGTCTGCAACGCTGACGAGTCGGAGCCCGGCACCTTCAAGGACCGTGAGATCATGCGGTGGACGCCCCACCAGCTGATCGAGGGCTGCGCCATCGCGGCCTACGCCATCGGGGCCGAGCGGTGCTACATCTACATCCGGGGCGAGTTCACCGAGCCGTGGAAGGTGATGACCCGGGCCGTTGAGGAGGCGTATGCCAACGGCGCGCTCGGCGCGAGCGCCTTCGGCTCGGGCAAGCGGATCGACATCGTCCTCCACCGCGGAGCCGGCGCCTACATCTGCGGCGAAGAGACCGCGATGATGAACTCGATCGAGGGCAAGCGCGGCAATCCGCGGATCAAACCCCCGTTCCCGGCCGTCGCGGGGCTGTTTGGGATGCCGACGACGATCAACAACGTCGAGACCTTGGCGGTGTCGGGTCACATCCTGACCCGCGGCGCGGCTTGGTACAAGGCCCTCTGCCTCAGCAACCCGAAGAGTACCGGCACCAAGCTGTTCTCGGTGTGCGGCCACGTCATGAAGCCCGGCAACTTCGAGATTACGATGGGATTCCCGATGAAGGACTTGATTCACGAGCTGGCGGGCGGCATGCGGCCCGGCCGGCGGCTCAAGGCCGTCATCCCGGGCGGCTCGTCCGTCCCGATCATGACCGCCGCCGAAGCCGAGTCGGCCCTCTGTGATTACGAGGGCATCGTCGAGAAGGGCTCCATGCTCGGCTCGGCCGGATTCATCGTGATGGACGACTCGGCCGACATCGTGTACGAGGTGTACCGGTTGGCCAAGTTCTACGCCCACGAGTCCTGCGCCCAGTGTACCCAGTGCCGGGAAGGCACCGCCTGGACCACCAAGATTCTCGAGCGGATCTTGCAGGGCCAAGGCAAGCATTCCGACCTCGACTTGCTGCTCGACCTCTCGGAACAGATGACCGGCCGGACGATTTGCGTCCTGTCCGACTCCTGCGCCGCCCCGATCGTCAGCGGCATCAAGAAGTTTCCCGAAGAATTCGAAGCCTATTTGAGCCGGGCCAAAGCGCCGGCGCTGGCGGCCGTATGACCGATCTCGTCAACGTAACCATCGACGGTGTGGCGATCGCCGTGCCGAAGGGCACCACGATCATCGAGGCGGCCAAGCAGGCGGGCATCTTGGTGCCGCATTATTGCTACCATCCGTCGCTGCCGTCACCCGCGGTCTGCCGGATGTGCTTGGTGGACGTGGAGAAGGCCCCGAAATTGATGCCGGCCTGCGTCACGACAGTGGCGGAGGGCAACGTCATCAACGTCAACAACGAGAAATCGAAGAAGGCCAGGGAATCGGTTCTCGAGTTCCTGTTGATCAACCATCCGCTCGACTGCCCGATCTGCGATCAGGCGGGCGAGTGCGAACTGCAGGACTATGTCTTTCAAGAAGGGCGCGCCGAAACCCGGTACGCCGACTACGCCAAGCGGTACAACCCGGTCGAGGATTTCGGGCCCGACATCCTGTACGTCCCGAATCGGTGCATCCTCTGCACCCGCTGTGTCCGGTTCATGGAAAACGTCGCGGACGAGCCGGTCCTGAATGTCTCCGAACGGGGCGACCGGGCCTACATCGGCATCGATCCCGATCACGAGCTCACCCACCCCTGGGCGGGCAACGTCGTCGACCTCTGTCCGGTCGGGTCGCTGATCTCGAAGGATTTCCTCCACAAAGCCCGCGCCTGGGATCTCGACAAGACCGCGAGCGTCTGCCCGGGGTGTACCCAGGGCTGCAACACCATGATCGACACCCGCGACGACGTGGTCGTCCGGCTCCGGCCCCGGCCGAACCTGGACGTCAACCGTCACTTCATCTGCGATACCGGCCGGGCCGACTACCGGTGGCTCAATCGGGGCGACCGGATCGAGGCGCCATTGGCTCGGCACTCGGAGCCTCGGCACTCGGCGCTCGGCGCTCGGCACTCGGCCGTGGGGTGGGACGAGGCGCTTCAGGAGTTGGCCGGACTGGTTGGCGGCGCCAAGACGGTGGTCATTCTGGCCTCGGGTCGGGCGTCGACGGAGTCCCTCGGGTTGGTCCGGCGATTGGTGGAGGGAAGCAAGGTCGTCGCGGCCATTCAGGTGCCCTTGGGGCCCGAGGCGCCGCTGGCCGGCCTGCCGAATCTGGCGCTGCGGGCGGAGCGAGTCCCGAACCTCCACGGCGCCGGCCTTGCCGGGTATTCCACCGACTGGAAGGCGGCGGTGGCGGCCTCCAAGGCCGCGGACCTCACCATCGTCTTCGACGCTGAATTGACCGAGGCGGAGATTGGGGCCTTGGGCGGCACCACGGTCGTCATCGGCACGGTGGACGATGAGCGGCTCCACGGCGCCCGGTTGCTGCTTCCCACGACCAACATGGCCGAAGAGAATGGCACCTACGTGAACCGGGATCATCGAGTCCAGCGGTACTTCCAAGCCAAGTCCGCGCCGGCAATGTCCCGGCCGGCCTGGTGGATCGCCGCGGAGGCGACCCGAATCGCCCGGGGCCTGGCGGCTCCGGCCACCGCCGCCGAGGCCTTCGTGGCCCTCGGCGACTCGATCCCCGCGCTCGCGGGGCTCACCTATGCGGAGCTGGGCCACACCGGCCGCGTCGTCAACCCGGCCACGGCGGGGGCCGCGCGATGACACCAGCCATGAAGGGGTTCTTGCTGTTCTCCGTCATCAAGATGCTGGTCGTCTTCACGGTCACCATCGTCGGGGTGGCGTTGCTCACGCTGATGGAGCGCAAAGTCTCAGCCTGGATGCAAAACCGGCGGGGGCCGAACCGGGTCGGGTGGGCCGGTCTGCTCCAGCCCGCCGCCGACGGCGTCAAGAACATCCTCAAAGAGGAAACGTTCCCCGCCGAGGCGAACACCACCCTGTTCGTTCTGGCCCCGGCCCTGGCCTTCATTCCGGCCATGTGCCTTGCCGCGGTCATTCCGTGGGCGGCGCCGATGACCGTCAACGTCGACTGGAACCTCCCGCTCCTCGGAGCCGTCTCATATCACGGTTCCCTCGCCATGTCGGTGGCCGATCTTCCGATCGGATTCCTCTTCGTGCTGGCCATCAGCTCGCTCGGCGTCTACGGCATCGCGCTGGCCGGCTGGTCATCCAACAGCAAGTACAGCTTGCTCGGCGGGCTCCGGTCGAGCGCGCAGATGATTTCGTACGAAGTTGCGATGGGCATGAGTTTGATTCCGCTGCTGCTGCTCACCGGCAACGCCACCTTCAGCGAGGTCATCCGGGCGCAGCAGCAAGGACTCTGGTTCATCCTGCCGCTCACGGTGTCGTTCTTCATCTTCATGGTGGCCGGGTTCGCCGAAACCAACCGGCTGCCGTTCGACCTTCCGGAAGCCGAATCGGAGCTGATCGCCGGATACCACACCGAGTACAGCGCGATGAAGTTCTCGCTGTTCTTCATCGCCGAGTATGCCAACATGGTGACGGTGTCGGCGATGATGGCCACCTTGTTCTTCGGCGGATGGGACCTGCCCGGGCGCTGGGACGAGACCGGCACCGGACTCGCCACCCTGATCACGGGGCTGGCCATGTTCCTCAAGACCTTCTTCTTCTTGTTCTTCTTCATGTGGATCCGGTGGACCTTGCCCCGGTTCCGTTACGACCAGTTGATGGCGTTGGGGTGGAAGTTCCTGATTCCGCTCGCGCTCGCCTACATCATGGTCATCACCGTCTTGGTCTGGGTGCTGGAGTCGGTGATCGGGATTTCCGATCCGAAGGTCCGATCGTTGGTGCTGTTCGGAGTCAACGCGGTTCTCTGCTACGTGGTTTTCTTCATCCTCGATCGCGGCACGTTGCTGTCCGGCTCGTACCGGCAGCGGCGGACCCCGGCGAACGCGGGGAGCTAAGTCTATGGCAATTGGTGTGAAGGTCATGAAGCGGCCCGAGCGAGAAAACAGCTACGTTCGCGCGGCGCTCAAGGGCATGGTGCTCACCTTCAAGCACATGTTCCAGCCAAAGGTAACGATGCAGTACCCCGAGGAGCGGAGCACCGCCGACGAGCGGGGCACCTACGCGCTCTCGACGCGGTGGCGCGGGACCCACCGGATGCTCGCGGACGAACAGGGCCGGTCGAAGTGCGTCGCCTGCGGGCTCTGCCCCCAGATCTGCCCGGCCAACTGCATCAAGCTGGTGCCGGGCGAAGACGAGGAAGGGAATCGCTACCCGTTGATCTACGAGATCGACGAGTTCCGGTGCGTGTTCTGCGGTTATTGCCAGGAGGTGTGCCCGGAAGAGGCCATCCATGTCGGGGTGCACTTCGAGAACGCCGAATACAGCCGCGATCGGTTCGTCTACGACCTCGAGCGGCTGACCTCCCAGACCCACCCGGTTTCGACCCTGTGGGACCCCGCCGACCTCCGAGGCCAATGATGACGGAAATCGTCTTCTACGTGCTGGCCGTCTTCGCCGTCGTCTCGGCGGTCCTTTGTATCACCCAACGGAACCCGGTGCCGTCGGCGTTGTGGCTGGTGTCGACCATGTTCGCCCTGGCCGGCATTTACGTGCTGTTGAACGCCCAGTTCATCGCCGCGATGCAGGTCCTCGTCTACGCCGGCGCGGTCATGGTGCTCTTCATGTTCGTCATCATGTTGTTGAATCTGGGCAAGGACGAGGCGGGCGACGTCAAGAAGGGCCCGACTCGGCTGGTGGCGGTCCTGCTCGGCTCGGTGTTCGTCGCCGCGTTCTTGGGCTTTCGCACCACCTCGGTGGCGGGGCTGGCCGCCCGGCTGGCGGAGACGGCCGGCGCCGCGAGTCCGCTCACCGTCGGTGGCGGCGGCGCGGTTCAGTCCGCCGCGTCGTTCACCAACCCGATCGGCGCGGTGGCCAGGCCGATGTTCGAAACCTATTTGGTACCGTTCGAGGTCACCTCGATTCTCCTCTTGGCCGCGGCAGTGGGCGCGGTCGTCCTCGCCAAACGGAAGCTCTAGATGCTACTCGGACCTTCCCTCCTGCTGTCGGCCATCCTGTTCGCTATCGGGGTCGTCGGCGTTTTGACCCGTCGGAACGCGATCGTCCTGTTCATGTGCGTGGAGCTGATGCTCAACGCCGTCAACTTGTCGTTTGTCGCCCTGTCGACGGCGCACGGCTTCGGTGGCCAGGTCATGGTCTTCTTCGTCATGACCGTGGCCGCCGCGGAAGCCGCCGTGGGCTTGGCGATCATCCTGGCCATCTTCCGACACACCAAGTCGGTCGACCTTAAGAACATCAACCTCCTGCAGGGCTGATGAATCCCTCCTGGATTTGGCTGACGATCGCCCTGCCGTTCCTGGGTTTCCTGGTGAACGGCGCCGTGGCCATGGTCAAGCCGGACGCGAAGCGCGTCGTCTCGCTCGTCGGCCCGGGCGTCCTCCTCGCCTCCTTTGGCGTGGCCGTGGCCATCTTCGCGGGGCTCTGGACCCATCCGCCGGAAGCGCCGATCCTGGTGCCACTCTGGGCCTGGATCGGGGCGGGGGCCTTGAAGATCAATCTCTCGCTCCAAGTCGACCAGCTGTCGGCGGTCATGATGCTCGTGATCACCGGAGTCGGGAGCCTGATCCACATCTTCAGCATCGGGTACATGCACCACGACGAGGGATATGCGCGGTTTTTCGCGTATCTCAACCTCTTCATCGCCTTCATGTTGATCCTCGTCCTCGGGTCGAGCCTGCCGGTCCTGTTCATCGGCTGGGAAGGGGTGGGGCTCTGTTCCT
>JANMHX010000371.1:0-4453 GCA_031375485.1 Gemmatimonadota bacterium
GTCCGATGGCCACCCCCGGCATTTTCGACATCGGTCTCGACCAGGGCGCCGCCAATTTCTCGCCGCTTTCGCCGGTCTCGTTCCTGGAGTGGAGCGCCTCGGTGTACCCGGACCGGCCGGCGGTGATTCACGGGGCCCGTCAGTTCACCTGGCGGCAAACGTACCAGCGGAGCCGGCGGCTCGCCTCGGCCCTGGTCCGGGCCGGGATCGGTCGCGGCGATACCGTGGCGGTGATGTTGACCAACACGCCGGAGATGTACGAGTGCCACTTCGGGGTGCCGATGACCGGGGCGGTACTCAATACGATGAACATTCGGCTCGATGCCTCGACCATCGCCTTCATGCTCGATCACGGCGAAGCCAAGGTGCTGATCACCGACCGCGAGTTCAGTGCGACGATCCGGGCCGCCCTGGGTCAGTGCGCGGCCAAACCACTGATCATCGACGTGCTCGACCCGGAATACGCCGGCCCGGGTGACCGGCTTGGCGAAACCGACTACGAGAGCTTCCTCGAGCGCGGTGACCCGGACTTTGCGTGGGCGCCCCCGCCGGACGAGTGGGACGCGATTTCGCTGAACTACACCTCGGGTACCACCGGCAATCCCAAGGGTGTGGTGTATCACCATCGCGGGGCGCACCTCAATGCCCTGAATCACATCCTGGCCTGGGGGATGCCCCGTCACACGGTCTATCTCTGGACCGTCCCGATGTATCACTGCAACGGCTGGTGCTTTCCGTGGACGATCGCGGCGCTCGCCGGCACCAACGTGTGCCTTCGGAAGGTCGATCCCGAGGTGATCTTCCGCCTGATCAAGGCTCATCGGGTGACCCACTTCTGCGGGGCCCCGATCGTCCACAGCGCGCTACTCGGTGCGCCGGAGGCCGCCTGGGCTGGTGTCGACCAGCGACTCTACGCCTTCGTGGCCGGGGCCCCACCGCCGATCGCCACGCTCGAGGCCATGGAGCGCCGCGGGGTGGAGTTGACCCATGTCTACGGCCTGACCGAGGTGTACGGGCCGGCGACGGTCTGTGCCAAGCAGGCCGAATGGGACGCCCTCGACCCCAAGGACCGCGCCGCCAAGAACGGCCGCCAGGGGGTCCGGTACCTGCTCGAAGACGGGGTCGATGTCTTCGATCCGGACACGATGCAACCGGTGCCGCACGACGGCGAGACGATGGGCGAGATCATGTTCCGCGGCAACGTCACGATGAAGGGGTATCTCCAGAACCCGACGGCCACCGCCGAGGCGCTTGAGGGCGGCTGGTTCCACTCGGGGGACCTGGCCGTGGTGCATCCCGACGGGTATATCAAGATCAAAGACCGGGGCAAAGACATCATCATCTCGGGCGGCGAGAACATTTCGTCGATCGAGGTGGAAGATGCGCTCTATCACCATCCGGCCGTCTTTGCCGCCGCCGTGGTGGCCGCGCCGGATCCGAAATGGGGCGAGACGCCGCGGGCGTTCGTCGAACTCAAGCCGGGGGCGTCGGTCACCGAAGCCGAATTAATCGCCCATTGCCGGGACCGGCTGGCGCATTTCAAGATTCCGAAGACGGTGGTGTTCGGGGCGTTGCCGAAGACGTCCACCGGAAAGATTCAGAAGTTCGTTCTCCGCCAGCAGGCCAAATCGGCCTCGGCCATCGAGTGACCCATCTGTTACACCGGAGTGCCCCATGACCGCCATTGCCACTGACGCACCGTTCGTTCTCCGGGAGCAACGGGGACCAGTGCTCCACCTCACGCTCAACCGGGGTGACCGGTTCAATCCCCTCTCGACGGCCATGATCGCGGCGCTTCAGGCGGAGCTCGCCGCGGCCCGAGGCAGTGACGCCCGGGTCATCGTGCTGGGAGCGGCGGGGCGGGGGTTCTCGGCCGGCCACGACCTCAAGGAGATGCGGGCCAACGCCGATGACGGAGGGTGGCAGAACCGACTGTTCGACAGTTGCAGCCGGTTGATGGTGGCCCTGACCCAGATGCCCCAGCCGGTCATTGCCCGGGTCCACGGGCTGGCGACCGCGGCCGGCTGCCAACTGGTGTCGATGTGCGACTTGGCGGTCGCCGCCGACACGGCCCAGTTCGCACTGCCCGGGGTCAATGTCGGGATCTTCTGCTCCACGCCGGCGGTCGGGGTGGGCCGGAACGTGCCCCGGAAACGGGCCATGGAGCTGTTACTGACCGGCACCCCGATCGACGCGGCCACCGCCGCCGCTTGGGGCCTGGTCAACCGGGTGGTCCCGGCCGCTGATCTCGATGCCGAGATCGCCAAGTTCACCGATGTGATCGTGGCGCGGAGTGCCGCCACCATCGCGCTGGGCAAACGGGTCTTCTACCAGCAGATCGACGCTGGGCTGGACTCGGCGTACTCGCTGGCGGGCGGGGCGATGGCATCGAACATGGGCTTCGCCGACGCCGCGGAGGGGATCGATGCCTTCCTGGGCAAGCGGCCCCCGGTGTGGCAGAATCGCTGAACGACGGGCCCTAACGCTTTCGGTTAAGCGGCGTTAGGGCCATTCGTTTTGGCACCCGATCCGGCAAAGACTTGCCGCGGTTTGTATTGCTGGCCCCTCCCCCTTCGTCCACCTTCCCCAAGAGAAGTTCCTCGTCTCCTCGTTCGGTGAGGCTTCATGGGTGTGCGGTGGTTTTCGTCGTCAAAGGCCACCGGCCGGTATCGCCGGTCGGTTGATGTCAAAGCCGTCCGTCATGGCGATAAAATGGTGCTGATGAACCTCCGGTCGGAGCAGTTCTATTCGCTCGACGGGGTCGCGTGCCGGGTGTGGGACCTCCTCGAGGCCCCCGCCACCCGGGCCGGATTGACCGACACCCTGGCCGCCGAGTTCGACGCCCCCCGAGACGAGATCCAGAACGACCTCGACGGCCTGCTCGCGGATTTCGTCCGGGACGGCTTGGTCCGAGAAGTCCGATGACGAGTCGGCAAGGAGTCGGGTCGGCGTTCGTAGCCGTGGCGTTGAGCCGCACCTCGCTCAAGCTCGCCGGCTTTCGCCGCACCGTCCGAATGGCCAAATGGCTGGGCGACCGATATCCGAGTCGGGTCCGGCGCGGAGACGCGGAGCAAGTGGCGCGGGCGGTCGCGACGGCGGCGGCGTTCTTTCCCGGCCGGGCCATTTGCCTCGAACAATCGGTGGCGCTCCACGTGTTGCTCCGCCGGCGCGGGCATCCGGCGGCGCTCCGCGTCGGCGTTCAACCCTATCCGTTCCGGGCCCACGCCTGGGTCGAGCTCGAAGGCCAGCCGGTCTACGAGAACGCGGATCAGTTGGTGAAGTTCGTCCCGTTTCCCGAGGCGTTTGCGTGAACCCGTTTCTCTGTGTGGTCGATCTCGACGGTGCGGTCATCGGGGTCGACGCCCTCCAGGCCGCGTTGCCTGCGACCGCCCCCGGTGAGGGGCCGATCGAGGTCTCGCTGCGGGGATCGTGGGGCGCGGCCTGGGTTCCGAGCGACACCTTCCGCCGGCCCTGGGTGATCCAGCGGCGCGGGCTTGTGGCCCTCGGCAACGTCCGGATCACCAACCGGCGTGACATCGGCGCGGCCGATGCCGATCCGTCGCGGGACCTTGAACTGCTGGTCGACCACTACCTCCGGCATGGCGGGGCCGGGTTCCGGGACCTGGTGGGCGATTTTGCCGCGGTCCTCTGGGATGAGAACCGAGGCCGGGTGGTGGCGGTTCGGGACGGTCTCGGGATCAAAGCGTTGTTCTTTCAGCAGAAGGGCCGCCGGATTGCGATCGGGTCGCACCTCGATTCCTTCGAGCCGGCCGGATTCGACCGCGGCTTCATCGGGCAGTACCTGGTCGGCCTGCCGCGGGGCACCAGCCGGACCATCTTCAGCGACGTGACCCGCCTGACCCCGGGCTCGTGGCTCGAGGCTGATGCCCGGTCGGTTGCCGTCCGGCCCTACTGGCAGCCGGCCGAGTTTACCCCGGCTCGGTCGGTGACGAGCATCGAGGAGACCAAGACGGCCTTCCGCGAGTTGTTCTGCGAGGCGGTGGCGGCGCAGATGGACGATGGCCTCCCGGTCTGGTCGCAACTCTCCGGCGGGTTGGATTCTTCGTCGGTCGTTGGGATGGCGGCGACCTTGGCGGCCGAGGGGCGGGTGCCCGCGTTAGGTGGCACTCTCTCGGTGGTCGACTCCCTCTCCGATGGGGATGAAACGTCCTATTCGGACGCCGTGGCCGGGATGTGGGGACTTCGAAACGAGCGGGTCGACAATTTTGCCGCCTGGCAAGTCGATGAGGCCGGCATCCCGTCGTTTGCCGAACCCCGGCCGTTCCTGCCGTTCTACGCCCGGGATCGCGCCATGGCCGAGGTCGTCCGAGCGGGCGGCGGTCGCGTCTTGTTGAGCGGATTTGGCTCCGACACTTACCTCAACTGCTCGGACGACCACCTTGCCGACTTACTGGCGGAGGGTCGGGTTGGGGAAGCCGTGTGCCGGTTGTCG
>JANMHX010000375.1:0-9419 GCA_031375485.1 Gemmatimonadota bacterium
CTCGAAACCCTGGGGCCCGCCCAGGTTTCGCGGAACCCCGACGGCGGTGTCCTGATCGACGTGGACGGCAACGGCACCCGGGACGTCACCCTCGGCAACCCGGACTTCACCTATCTCTCGTTCCGCTCGAACCTGGTGCTCCGGTGGGAATACAGCCTCGGCTCCACCCTGTTCCTGGTGTGGCAACACGGCCGGAGCCGCTTCGACACCGACGGCCAATTCCGCCTCGGCCACCGCCTGAGCGACCTGTTCCAAAGCCCCGCCGACAACGTATTACTGGTGAAGCTCAACTACTGGCTTGGTTTGTAGCTCGGCACTCGGCGCTCGGCACTCGGCGCTCGGCCCCCCCGCCGAGTGCCGAGTGCCGAGCGCCGAGTGCCTAGCCCTGTAACTCCTGCCCCCCCATATTCGTACGGTCGCCACCCAAAACGACCGAGAGTCCTCCATGACCGGCCTTCCAGCAGCTCGACCCCGTGTGGCTTTTCCCCAAATTGCGCCCGTTTCCTGGGAGCACCCGGCCGATCGGGCCGCCCTTCAGGCCATGCGGTCGGTGCCTGGCTTCGATGATGTCGTTCGGAAGGTCATCGGGATCCTGGGAGGGGAACGGGGGATCCGGCTCCTGTTCCAGGGAAACTCGGTTCGGGTCGGGCCGACGCAGTTCCCTCGGGCGCACCAGCTCTTGATCGAAGTCTGCGCCACGTTCGACTGCGACCGAACGCCTGAGATGTTCGTATCCCAGACGCCGGTGTTCAATGCCGGTGCCTACGGGGTCGACGACCCGTTCATCGTGCTCCATTCGGCGGCCTTGGAGTTGCTCGACGACGAGGAGCTTCGGGTCTTGATTGCCCACGAAATGGGGCATGTCGTGAGCGGACACGCCCTCTATCACACCATTGCGGCGATTCTGTTCATGGTCAGCCTCTCGGCCTTGCCGTTCCTGGCCGGGATTGCCTTGCTGCCGATCAAGCTCGCGGTGCTCGAGTGGTCGCGGAAATCGGAGCTCTCGGCCGACCGCGCGGGCCTGTTAGGCGGGCAAAACATCATGGCCTCCCAGCAGCTGTTCATGAAGATGGCTGGCGGATACCGGAAGGCGCTCGACTCCGGCCAGATGGACCTGAACGCGTTCATGGCCCAGGCGAACGAGTATGCCAATACCCACGAGGGCATGGACATCCTCTACAAGGTCCTCAACACCTTGGGACTGAGCCACCCGATGAACACCGTTCGCGCGGCCGAGATCCAGCAGTGGATGACCTCGGGCGACTACGAACGGATCCTCCGGGGCGAATACACCCGGCGGGGCCAGGAGTCCAAGGACCGGTCGGTGGGCGACGACTTCGGGGCAGCCAAGAATTATTACTCCGAAGCCGGCAAAGAAGTGGTCGGTCACGTCGCCGACGCCGCCAAGCGGGCGGCTCAGGCCGCGAAGGATGCGTTCAACAAGGCTCGCACCAGCGCGTGAGGATTCTCGTCGTCGGGAGCGGTGGGCGGGAGCATGCGCTCGTTTGGGCGCTGAGCAGAGACCAGCCCACCGCGACCATCTTCTGCAGCCCGGGCAACGCCGGCACCAGCGGACTCGCCACCAACATCCCGATCCCCGCCGAGGCGATCTCGGACCTGGTCGCGTTCGCCGACCGGGAACGGATCGACCTCGTCGTCATCGGACCTGAAGGCCCTCTCGCCCTCGGCTTGGCCGACCAACTCCGCCGCTGCGGCCTGGTGGTTTTCGGACCGAGCGCCGCGGCGGCCCAGATCGAAGCGTCGAAAGCCTGGGCCAAGGACGTCATGGTCGCCGCTGGGGTGCCGACGGCGGCCAGCATGACCTTCGGCGAAATGGCGGGGGCCGCCGCGTACATCGACCGCCACCCCGAGCCACTGGTGGTCAAGGCGAGCGGGCTCGCCGCCGGCAAAGGGGCGGTGGTCTGCCTGACCCGCGCCGAGGCCACAGCCGCCGCCCGGGAAATGCTCGAGGACCGGATCTTCGGCGAAGCCGGCCAGGTCGTCGTCATCGAATCGTTCCTCGAGGGCGAAGAGTTGTCATTGCTCGCCCTCACCAACGGCAGCGACATCCGGATCCTCCCAACCGCCCAGGACCACAAACGCCTGCTGGCGGGCGACCGCGGGCCGAATACCGGTGGCATGGGTGCCTACAGCCCGGTGTCGCTCGAAACCCCCGAACTGCTCGAGCGGGTCCGAACCCGGGTGTTGGAGCCGACCCTGGCCGAAATGGCCCGACGGGGGGCGCCCTTCAGCGGCGTCCTGTACGCCGGCCTGATGATCGACGCCGGGGGCAACCCCTCGGTGGTCGAGTTCAACTGCCGGTTCGGCGATCCCGAAACCCAGGTCATTCTTCCGCGGGTCACCGACGGCCTGTTCGAGGTCCTCCACGCCTGCGCCACCGGAGCCCCCCTGCCGAACCTCACGGTCAGTTCCGATGCCGCCGTCACCACGGTGCTGGCCGCCAAGGGCTACCCGGAGCGGCCCGAGAAAGGCGCCCGAGTCGAGATCCCGGCGGACCTTCCGGCGGGTGCGATGGTATTTCATGCCGGGACCGTCCAGGCCGCAGACGGAACCGTGCGGGTCAACGGCGGCCGGGTCCTCGCCGTCACGGGGGTGGCGCCAACCTTCGAGCGCGCGCAAGCGTTAAGCCGCGGCGCCGCAGATCGAATTCGGTTCGACGGCAAACAATACCGACCTGACATCGGCTGGCGTGAGGCCGCTCGGCGATCCTAGACGATGACGAATGAAGTCTGGGTCGGCGCAGTCGAGGTGACCGCACTCGAGCATTGCCTGGTCCTCACACCCGGCGAGCGGGCCTGGGTGGACGTGCTGGTCGGCGGGGCCGCCGAGGTGAATTTCGAAGCCGAGGTGCGCCGGGCCGTCGTCCAATACCAACTCCAGGTCGGCCGGTTCGGCCCGATCGAGCGCGTCCGCGACCGACGGACCCCGCTCGAACGCACCGCTCAGCGCCTGGAAAAGGAACTCTCCAAGCGGCCCGGGGTTCGCCTGATGACGTTCCGCCCGATTCCGGCCGGCGCCTAACCGGCGATGAACATCGCCTCTGAATTTGCCCTCTATTTCCGGCTTGGCCTCCACCACATTCTCGATCCGGGCGCCGTCGACCACCTCCTCTACCTGACCATCATGACGATTCCGTTCGTCTGGCGGGACTGGCGGCGGGTGGTGGTGCTGGTCACCGGGTTCACGCTGGGCCACTCGCTGACCCTGGCCCTCGCGGCGCTCGATGTCGTGCGGGCCGACTCCCGGGTGGTCGAAGTCCTGATCCCGGTCACGATCCTGATCACGGCGCTGGTGGTCCTGTACCGGAACCGGCGCCGAGCGGTCGAACCTGACACGGCGCGGCTCCAGGCGACCACCTACCTCCTCCCGCTCGGCTTCGGCCTGATACACGGACTCGGGTTCGCGACCTATCTCCGGAGCCTGCTCGGTTCCGAGGAGTCGATCCTCTGGCCCCTGCTGTGGTTCAACCTCGGCCTCGAGGGTGCCCAACTCCTGATCGTCGCCACGGTGCTCACACTCACCTCCCTGGTGGCCGGGCGCTACCTCGACCGCCGGACCTGGCAACTCGGGATCGGGACCCTGACCATCGCGTGGTCGGCGACCATGATCGCGGAGCGCCTGGCATGAGGGCACCATGACTCCGACCGGGGCCGTCCTCGTGTTGATGTTCCTCACCCCGTCGCCGGTGCGGCATGAACTCCACGTGAGCTATGGACGGGTGACGGTCGAACGGACCACGGTGACCATCCGGCTCCGGATGTTCAAAGACGATTTGTCGCGGGCGCTGGCCCGCCATCACCGGCGTGATACGGTCGATGTCGAAGCGAGGGCCGCCTCGGATGCCCTTGCCCTGGCCTACCTCGGCCAAAAGCTCCTCGTGTCGGCCGACGGCCGGCCGCTGCTCGGCCGGATTGCCGCGGCCGGCCAGGAAGACAAGATGTGGTGGTATCTGCTGGAGTATCCGATGGCCGCCAACCCCGCCAAGCTCAGTCTGGCCAATCGGGTCTTCTTCGAACTCTTCGAGGACCAGCAGAACCTGCTCAAGGTGCTCCCGGGGGCCGCGACTGAGGAAGCCTCGCTGTATTTCGTGCCGGGGGAGCCTGGGCCGGCCACGATCAGCCTGACGCGGCGGTAACCAAACCCCAGCGACCCGTTAGATTTGGGCTTCGCCATGCCCAATGCCTGAGCTCCCCGAAGTCGAAACCATGGTCCGGGACATGACCCCGGTCCTCTCTGGACGCGTCTTCCAGAGCGCCGTGCTGACCCACGCCGATATCCTGTCGGGGGTGACCGGCCGAACCCTGATCGCCGGACTCACCGGAGCCCGGGTCCTCCGGCTCGAGCGCCGGGCGAAAAACGCCGTCATCGTCACCGACCGGCGCCGATTGATCATCCAACCCGGGATGACGGGCTCGATGTTCGTAAAGCGCCGCCTGGCTCCCGAAGACGTCCGGTACGGGGTGCTCAAGGTGCTCCTCGATGACGGCCGAACCTTCATCTACCACGACGTCCGACGCCTGGGTACGATCCGGTGGGTGGACCAAGCGGGCTTTGACCGGTTTTCGGCCGCCATCGGACCCGAGCCCATGGACCCGGCCTTTACTCCCGCGGTGCTGGGCCTGGCGCTCGGCCGGTCGAAGGCGGCCGTCAAGAAGGTGATCATGGATCAGAAGCACCTGGCCGGCGTCGGGAACATCTACGCCAACGAAGCGCTCTTTTCCGCCGGCATCGATCCGTCGCGCCCGGCCAACACCGTGATGCCGCGAGAATGTCATCTGCTCCATCACCACATCGTCAGGATCTTGGGCAACGCGATCAACGCTAGCGGCTCCACCATCCGGGACTATCGCACCGGCACCGGTGAACCGGGTACTTTCCAGGGCGAACTCGACGTCTACGATCGGGAGGGCGAACCATGCCGGCGCTGCGGCACCATCTTGGCCGGAACCCACTCGATCGACGCGCGGATTACCGTCTTCTGCTATCGGTGCCAGCGCTGAACGCGTGACGACCACTCTCCTCCCCCCGACCACCGATCTCGAGACCCTCCGGGCCCGAGTCAAGGCGTTGGCCGAACACCGGCCCGGCGTCTACAAGATGGTCGACGCGATGGGCCACGTCCTGTACGTCGGAAAAGCCAAACGAGTCAAAGCCCGGCTCCTCTCCTATTTCAACGCGAAGTTCCCGGAGGACAAGGCGGCCCGGATTCTCCAGGCCGCGTCGAACATCACCTGGGACTACGCCCCGAGCGAGTTTGCCGCCCATCTCACCGAGCTGGCCGAAATTCGCAAGCACCGGCCGGCCTACAACCACCAGATGAACCGCCGGCGGAACGCGGCCTTCGTGACCGTTTCGTTAGGCACGGCCCCGCGGCTGGCCGTCACCACCTCGACCGGGCGCCAGGACGTCCGGTATTTCGGACCGTTCACCTCCCCGGCCCGGACCGCCGGCGGAGTTCGGGTCTTGAACGACCTCCTCGGCCTTCGGGATTGCGCCGAGAAGATGCCGGTGGTCTTTCCAGGCCAGGGCGACCTCTTTGCCGAACCGATGCAGGCGGCTTGCCCACGGTACGACTTCGGCACCTGTGCCGGGCCGTGCGCCGGGTTGGTCGAAGAAATCCGGTATCGGGACAAGGTCGAAGCGGCGGTCCGGTTCCTCGCGGGGGCGGCCATTCAGCCGATCGACCGCACCGTCGACCAGATGACCGCGGCGTCCGAGCGCGATGACTTCGAGGCGGCCTCCCGCTGGCGCGACAAGTTCGAGCAGCTGGAGTGGCTGATCAGCGCCGCCGCTCGGGCCCGGGCGGCCATTCATGTCCTGACCTTCGTGTACCGGGAGCCCGGCGCCTTCGGCGACGACCGCGTCTACTTGATTCGCCACGGGCTGGTTCGGGCCTCGTATCCCTACCCCCACACGCCGATCGAACGCGAGGCCTTCCGGGCCGTCGTCGAAGCCGAGCTGGCCACCACGGTGCCGGCGGCCGGGCTGCTTGATCATGCCACCCTCGACGAGATGTTGCTGGTCATGAGCTGGTTTCGGCGCCACCCCGAAGCCTGGCGCCGGACCGTGGCGGTTGGCGAGTGGCTCGCAGGTCGGTCGGCGGAGAGCTTGCCAAATGGCAGAACACTGGATACCTTTTGGCCATGATCCCAAAAACCCTCCAAGTGGCCGAGACCGCCCTCAGCCGATACCCGTCGGCCGATGAGGGCTTTGCCGACTTGCTTGGGTTATCCGCCCGATCCACCATCAAGCTGGTCGCCACGATCGACGAGGGATTTTCCTACAGCGTCTTCGATCATTTCCAGCGCGAAACCGGCTTCCCGGCCGCCACACTGGCCGAGTTGATCCAGGTCCCGGTCCGGACGCTTCACCGGCGCCGGGCCGAGCGACGGTTTTCGCCGGAAGAATCGGATCGATTGCTGCGGGCGGCCCGGGTCACCTTCCTGGCTCGGCGGCTGTTCGAGGGCAACATGGCGGAGGCCCGGCAGTGGCTCGCCGATCCGCAGCCGGCCCTGCAAGGAGCCACACCACTGGCGTTCGCCCGCACCGACATTGGCGCGAGAGAAGTCGAAGCCTTGATTGGCCGGTTGGAGCATGGGGTGCCCAGCTGAAGATCGTGGTCTGCCGGCTGGTCAAGACCCGGTTCGCGTCCAATCCGTTTGATGGCGAAGGTGCCCGCCTGTTTGGGGGCCGGTGGAACCACCCCGGCGTTCGATGCAGCTATGCCTCGGACACCGCGGCGCTCGCGATCCTCGAAGTGTTGGTGCACCTCAAGACGCCCGGGCTGCTCGATCACTATTCGATCTGCCGGGCGAGCTTCGACGACAGCTTGGTCACTCGGCTCCCGGCCGGCGATCTTCCCGAGGACTGGCGGTCATTTCCCGCTCCGAGCAGCACCCGCTCGCTCGGCGGTCGTTGGATCGCCGAAGGCGCAGGGGCGGTGCTGCGAGTGCCCAGCACGATCGTGCCGTCCGAGTTCAATGTTGTTTTGAACCCCGCTCACCCGAGTTTTTCGAAGATCAAAGTCCTGCCCGCCGAGCCGTTTGGCGTCGATCGGCGCCTGGCACGCGCCTAGTCCTCGTCGAGACCGGTCAGCGGAACCAACCGGGCTCGCGGCGGAATGCCCGGCTCGAGTTCCATGATCCCGACCGACGCCGGCAGGTCGAACCGCCGGGCCCCCGCCCCACCCGGGTTCAGCACCGTCACCACCTCGTCGACGATCGTCAGCAGCGGCCGGTGGGTATGGCCGTAAATGATGACCTCGGCGTCCGGATATCGGAGATTGACCGCTTCGGGCGTCAGCCGGTCGAATTGGTGCCCGTGCAGGATCAGGAACCGGAACCCCTCGATGTCGGTCTCGATGACTTCGGGCACCAAGCGACGGATGTCGAAATCGTCGGTGTTGCCGTAGACGGCAAGGACCGGGGCGATCGCTTCGAGTTCGGTCAGCAGCTCGGGCGAGCCGATGTCACCGGCGTGGAGAATCAGGTCGACTTCCCGAAAGGCCTCGAACACTTCGGGACGGAGGAGCCCGTGGGTATCGGCGATGATGCCTAGCCGCATGATCGATCAGAGGCTCATCGGTCGCCCCATCGGGGGGCCACTTCGATGTCGAGGTCGAACTGGTCGATGATCCGCTGGGCGATGAAGTCGACGAGATCGCTGATTTGTTTGGGCCGGTGGTAGAAGCCCGGGGCACCGGGCAGCACGGTCACACCGGCTTCCGCGGCGGCGGTCAGGTTCCGCAAGTGGACCAACGACAGCGGCGTTTCCCGAGGCACCACCACCAGTTTCCGACCCTCTTTCAGGGTGACGTCGGCGGCCCGCTCCACCAGCGACCGGCTGGTCCCGTGGGCGATGGCCGAGACCGTGCCCATCGAGCAGGGGCAGATCAGCATCCCGCGGGTCTTCTGGGAGCCGGAGGCCGGCTTGGCCCCCCGGTCGGCATCATCGAACACCTCGATCGACGGCCACTTGCCGCCGGTGGCTTTCTTGAGGCCCCCGAGGTTGGCAATCCCGGATTCCTCCTTGAGGAGCCGCCAGCCGTGGCCGGAGACGATCAGCCACACGGGCACCTCGTTCCGAGCCAGGAGGTCGAGCACTCGGACGGCATACGGTGCCCCCGACGCTCCGGTAAGCGCAAAGACCAGCGGACGTGGTGTCGGCATGGCGGGAAATCTAGCCGGGAAGCCGTGGCGAATCAGGGCCGGCGGGGATACTCTACTCGATGCCAATCACACTCAAGCTCGACATGATTCAGACCCTGGCCCTGGCGGCGGTGGTCCTGTTCCTTGGCTATGGGGTCCGCAAGCGGATCGGCATCCTCGACCGGTTCAACATCCCGGCGCCGGTCATCGGCGGCTTTATGTTTGCCGCCTTGTCCCTGATCCTCCGGCAAGCCGGGGTGCTGGGCTTTGAGTTCGATACGACCCTCCAAGCGCCGCTCATGATCGCGTTCTTCACCACCATCGGGCTCGGGGCGAGCCTCAAGCTCCTCCGGGTCGGTGGACCGCAGGTGGTGATCTTCTGGGTCGTGGCCAGTGTGGTCGCGGCGTGCCAGAATTTACTCGGCGTCGGGTTGGCCACGGCCCTGGACGTCCATCCGTTTCTGGGCCTGATCTCGGGGTCCATCACGATGACCGGAGGCCATGGCACCGGAGCGGCGTTCGGGAAATTGATGGAGGACCAGTACGGATTCAGCGGCGGGGTGACGCTGGCGATGGCGGCCGCCACCTTCGGCCTGGTGAGCGGCGGCTTGTTGGGCGGGCCGGTCGCGACGCTCTTGGTCCGGCGAAAGGGCCTCGCCACTGCCAGGGGCGCCGTCGCCCCCGCCGTACCCGCCAACGCGCTCGATGACGAGATCGACACCGAGCCGGAGGGCGAAGCGGCAACCGCGTACACCCTGCTCAAGACGATGGCCGTCATTCTGGTGGCGATGGCCCTGGGCTCGGTGCTGAGCGGGTGGCTCAAGCAATACCTCACGTTGCCCGGCTACATCGGGTCCATGATCGTCGCGGCGGTGTTTCGGAACAGCCTCGACGCGAGCGGCGTCATTCGGCTGAACCAGCGGGTGGTTGACGATCTCGGCACCGTAGCGCTCTCGTTGTTCCTGGCGATGGCGTTGATGTCGCTCAAGCTCTGGGAACTCCTCGACTTGGCGCTCCCGATGTTGGTCATCCTGACCGCTCAGGTCGCCTTCCTTGGGCTCTTTACCTACTGGGTCACGTTCCGGGTGATGGGCCGGGACTACGACGCCGCCGTGATGGCGGCCGGGCACTGCGGCTTTGGACTCGGCGCCACCCCCAACGCAGTCGCCAACATGCGAAGCGTGGTCGAACGGTTTGGGCCGGCACCGCGGGCCTTCCTCGTGGTACCAATGGTCGGGGCGTTCTTCATCG
>JANMHX010000001.1:0-21310 GCA_031375485.1 Gemmatimonadota bacterium
GACCGGGATCTTCTCGCCCGCGCGCACAATGACAATGTCGCCCGGCCGGACGCTGGTGAGGGGGACCTCGGTGTCGCCCGCCGGCCGCCGGACGAGTGCCGTCTCCGGGACCGATCCGATCAGGGCCTTGATCGAGGCTCGGGCCCGCTCGGTGTTGAGTTCGGCGATCAGCTCGGCAATCAGAATGATCACCATGAGAATCGCACCGGCGACGTACTCCCGGCCCGCCATCGCGATGACGGTCGCGAGGGTCACAAAGATCTCCGTCCCGATCTTGCGCTCCCGCCCGAGGCCGAGGAGTCCGGTCTTGGCCAGGGGATAGAGCCCGAAAGCCACAGCGACGAACAGGACCGGCAAGGGGAGGAGGCCTTGCTGAAAGAGGAGCACGACGGCACCGACCGAGACGATCCGCGCGACCTCGATCCACCGATCCCGAGTGAGCAACGCCCGGAGCGAAGCCCGCGCTGGCGGGTTGGCCATCGTCACACCTCGGCTTTCTTCAACCAGCGGGAGACCAACCGGCGGCAAGGCATGCGATGGGTTGTTCGATCTCTGCTTGTTGATCCTTCTTCATTTGCTGGGCCAACCCTCTCACATCGGTCCGTTGGGCCCTGGGGAGATACACCTCGATTATGGTAACCGCCCGCCGATGGTGAGCGACGACCGCTCGGTAGAACGCGGAGGCGTACGCTGGGGCCCGAGTTGGCGGCCACCGACTCGACGGCGCCCTGCACGGTGGACTCGGTAGCCAACGCGAGCAGACCCTTGTGGTGATCGGCCGGCGGGCGGTTCCTCACAACCAGCCACCGCAAAACCCCGCCCGACGCAAGCCGCTGACGACGTACGGGCAGGCGCGCATCAGCTGCCAGAGCATTCCGGTCCGGTAATTCTCGATCATCAGGACCGTCGGCCCCTCGTTGAGGCCAAAATGCCAAGGCGATACCCAGCCGTGGGGATTGCCGGCGGGGGCCGGATAGGTCGGATTGAAGGATGCTCGAAAGCCGTACTGGGTGGCCTCCGTCAACTTGACGTCATGGATACAGTAGTCGAGCGCAGGCAGGGCGATCTCCGGCGCGAACGGGAGCGACGCCGCCACCGCCCAGGGCGCGATCGTGCCGTCATCGGGACCGTATGGCACGCCACGCCCCACGTAGTCGAAGAACTGGCGCTCGACGCCCGCGACGGTGACGGTGTCCGGACCGGGGCCCTCGCTCGCCGTGAGCCCCCAACAATGCTCGCCATAGTGCCCGAACTTGAGCGGGTTGTCGATCGCGTACTGACGCTGCACATAGGTCGCACGCCGGCTGTTCTCGAAATAGTCGCCACCGGTAGGTGGCGGTCCACGCCGCATAGGCGGCCTCCGGCAGGGGATGAGTGGGTGAACCCAACCCCAGGATGTAGAGCAGAAGCGCCTCGTCGTAGCCTTCCCACCGGTAGCTCAGAAACCCGGTTTCGGGTTTCCAGCCGTGGGTCACCGTCGACCCGTGGTTTTGGGCCCAGGGCCAATCGGCTCGGCGATAGAGCGCGTCAGCGAGGGTGCGGATCTCGTGTTCGGGAGCCGTATCGGCGGCAAAGTACATCCCGGCCGTCAGGGCGCCCGCCAGGAGCAAGGCGCTGTCGATCGTCGAGAGTTCGCATTGCCAGGCGCGCCGCCCGGTCTGGATGTCGAGGAAATGGTAGTAGAAGCCCCGATACCCCGTGGCATCAGGCTCGGGGCCTTGCGGGCTATTCCAGAAAAACCGGAGGGTCGTCAGGGTTCGCTCCACTGCGGCGCCCCGCGGCATGAGTCCGCGCTCGACCGCCACCGGGTACGACGCCAACGCCAGGCCGGTGGCGGCGATGCTGGCGGGCCACTCCGTCGCCGTCTTGTCGATCACCAGCCCGTTGGCCGGATTCGTCGTGCAAAAAGTAGCGGAACGACTGGCGCTGGAGCTCATCCAGCGTGGCATCGACGACCGTCATGTCTTGGCGTTCCCGGCTTCGACCATTAGAGCGGTCACGTCAGGCGCCTCGCTCACGCGCTAGCCGGCGCCGGCGCCTCTGCCGCGATGGACGATGATCCCCGCGGCTTATCCGGTTGCGGGGGGGCCGCCGTCTTGCCCGGAATCGGGCCGCCTGTCAGCCGGGTGCGTTTCAGCATCAGGGCATTGAGCGCCACGATGAGGGTGCTGCCGGACATCGACAAGGCTGCCACCTCGGGACTCAGGACGAAGGGGTACAAGACGCCCGCGGCGAGCGGGAAGGCGATCACGTTATAGCCCACCGCCCACCACAGATTCTGATGCATCTTGCGCAACGTGGCGCGCGACAACTCGATGGCGGCGACGATGTCATAGGGGTCACTTTTCATCAACACCACATCGGCGCTCTCCATCGCGACATCGGTGCCGGCGCCGATCGCGAACCCCACGTTGGCCTGAGTGAGTGCCGGCGCGTCGTTGACCCCATCGCCAACCATCCCGACCCGTTTGCCGGTGGCCTGCAGCTCTTTCACCTTCTCGGCCTTCTGGCCCGGCAACACGTCGGCCAACACCGTGTCGATGCCAAGGTCTGTCGCGATCCGCTTGGCCGTGGCCGCATTGTCGCCAGTCAGCATGACCACCTCGATCTTGCGCTCCCGCAGCTTGGCGACCGCGGCCTTGGAGGTTGGCCGGATCGCATCGGCAATGGCAACCAGGCCGATGACGCGTGCGGCCTGAGCCACGTGCACGACGGTGCGGCCGTCGCCCTGGAGGCGGGTGGCGTCCGCTTCCAGGCGGCCAAGCGCGAGCTTCTGGGTATCCATCAAGAGGCGGTTGCCCAGGAACACCGGGCCGCCGCCGGTCTCGGCCCGCGCGCCCATGCCGTCGAGGCTTTCAAATCCGGTCGCCGGCGCGACCGTGAGGTGAGCCGCCCGGCGGAGGATGGCCTGGGCCAACGGATGATCGGAGCCTTGCTCGACGGCGGCGGCGGCCGTTAGCACCGCGTCCTCGGTGATCCCATCCGCCACCACGATCTCCACGACCTCCGGCTGGCCGATGGTCAGCGTTCCGGTCTTGTCGAACACGATGACGTTGAGCTTGGTGGCGTCTTCGAGGGCCGAGGCGTTCTTGAAGAGAATCCCTTTCGTCGCGCCAAGGCCCGTGCCGACCATCACCGCCATCGGCGTGGCGAGGCCGAGGGCGTCCGGGCAGGCGATTACGAAGACCGTGATGGTCAGCGTCACCGCGAACAGGAGCGACTGTCCGATCACCCAGAACCACACCGCGAACGTCGTGAGGCCGATCGCGATCGCGGCAATGACCAGCCATTGCGCCGCCCGGTCCGCCAGGAGTTGGGCCGGCGCCTTCGAGTTCTGCGCCTCCTGCACCAGCTTGACGATCTGGGCCAGCGCGGTATCGGCTCCGACTTTGGTCGCTTGGTATTGAAAACTGCCGCTCTTGTTGATGGTCGCGCCGATTACCGTGGCGCCGGGCCCCTTCTGGACCGGCATCGATTCGCCGGTGAGCATCGATTCGTCGACCAGCGACTCCCCGGTCTCCACGACGCCGTCAACGGGAATCTTGTTGCCGGGCCGGATCACGACGATGTCGCCCGCCACGACCTCCGCCGTCGGCACTTCCACCTCCACGCCGTTCCGGCGAACGGAGGCCTTCGCGGGCGTGAGATCCATCAGCGCCTTGATCGCGGACGAGGCGCCCGCGCGGGCCCTCATTTCCAACCAGTGGCCCAGCAGGATGAAGACCAGCAACACGGCCGCGGCTTCAAAGAACTGCCCGCCTCCCTTGAAGAAGAAGGTGCTGCCGACGCTGAAGAGATACCCGGTGCCGACACTCAAGACGACCAGCAACGCCATGCCAAGAGTGCCGGTCCTGAGCCCCCGCCAGGCGGCGACGAAGAACGTCCAGCTGGGATAGAGAATGGCTCCGCTGGCAAGGAAGAAGAGCCACAGGTTGAGTTCGAGTCCGAAGGGGGGTGCCGGCGGTGTGAAGAAGCCTCCCATCGGAGCGTAGACGAAGATGGGTATCGTAAAGGCCAGGCAGATCCAGAAGCGATTGCGCATGTCGCGCACCATGGCGGGCAGGTCCTTACCGCTATGGCCCATCTCGTACGCCATGTCGGCGGCCATGGGGGGTTGGTCACCCGGGGCCACGTGGCCCTCGTGACCGCCGCCTCCGGGAGCGGGCGGCGTTGACCCAGTGGCCGGGGGTGGTTGGCCGCCCGGTGCCGAGTGGCCTTCGTGACCTCCGCCTCCCGGAGCGGCCGGCGGGGTCGGAGCGGCCGCGGATGCAGCAGGTTCGGGGGCGGGAGGCAGGGTCGCCGGCGGCACGACGGCCGGCTGGCCGGCTGAGCCTGCCGGCCCCGCCTCGTGGCGCCCGAGTTGATGCACGGCGGCCTTAATGTCAGCGACGTCGAGTTCGGTTTCGTCGTAGCGCACGGTCGCGCTTCCGGCCGCGAAGTTCACGGTCACGCTCTTGACGCCTGGCACGTCGCCAAGCCGCGCTTCCACCTCATCGACGCCCAACGCCGACAGCACGCCCTGCACATCAATAACGCTCGTTTTCATCGGCCCTCCTCCCAGTGTGGAATCAGACGGACGGGTCTCATGGTTCGGTCCGGCTACCGGGGTTGTCCGTGACGCCCGCTGCCGACCAAGCCGTCACCCGATCATTCCAGGTGTGGATCACCGGCTCAGTGATGTCGTGGTCGTACCCCAGGAGGCTCAATGACGCGGTGGCGAGCTGCAGGCCGCGCCCTTCAACGGGCGGGAGCCCGACCCAGCGCACCGCAAGAATGCGGAGGATGTCCCGGTGCCCAAAGAGGAGCACCGTGCCGCCGATTGCCCGAATCCGGCCGATGACCCGGTTCGCGCGGGCGCCCACCGCCGCGAGCGCTTCGCCACCGGGACTGCCGTCTCGGAACAGGCGCCAGCCGGGGCGCTCCCGTTCGATCTCGGCGGTGCGCCTTCCTTCGTAGGCGCCGTAATCCCACTCCATCAAATCGTCGTCCGCCTCGATCGCGGAGTCACCCATCGCGAGCTCGGCGGTCCGGCGGGCGCGCCGGAGCGGGCTCGAGATGATCCGATCGACCCGCAGTGCCATGAGGCGGGGGCGGAGCCCGAGTGCCTGGCGTTCGCCCGGGTCGATCAAGGGAAGGTCGGTCCGGCCGGTATGCTGTCCGGTCAGCGTCCAGGCGGTATCGCCGTGGCGGACGAGGTAGACCATTGGGAGCGGCTGGCTCATCGCGCCCCGCCCCAGCGCCAGTCGCGGATTTCCGGCAGGTCCTGTCCGTACTCGCCGATGAACCGCTTGTGCTCGCCCAATTTGTCCAGGAGCCGCCGTTTCAGGGCGGCGCCCCGATCGCCCGTCTGAGGCAGGCGGTCGATCACGTCCATCACCAGGTGGAAACGATCCAGATCGTTCAGCACGGTCATGTCAAACGCCGTGGTGATCGTGCCTTCTTCCTTGTAGCCGCGGACATGCAGGTTCTCATGGTTGGTCCGGCGGTACGTCAGCCGGTGGATCAACCAAGGATATCCATGGAAGGCAAACACAATCGGCTTGTCGGTGGTGAAGAGGGCATCGAATGCCGTGTCGCTCAGTCCATGCGGGTGCTCGCGCGGCGGCTGCAGCTTCATCAGGTCGATGACATTGACGACCCTGACCTTCAGGTCGGGCAGATGCTCGCGCAGAATGGAGACGGCGGCCAGGGTCTCCAGGGTCGGGACGTCGCCGCAGCAGGCCATCACCACGTCAGGCGGCCCCCCCTGATCATTGCCGGCCCACTGCCAGATGCCGACGCCCTCGGTACAGTGTCTGACGGCATCCTCCATTGACAACCACTGCGGCGACGGGTGCTTGCCTGCGATCACAACGTTGACGTAATGGCGGCTCCGGAGACAGTGGTCCATGACCGAGAGCAGGCAGTTGGCATCCGGCGGGAGGTACACCCGGACGATCTCCGCCTTCTTGTTCATGACGACGTCGAGGAAGCCGGGGTCCTGATGGGTAAAGCCATTGTGGTCCTGCCGCCAGACATGCGATGTCAGGAGGTAATTGAGCGAGGCGATCTTCCGCCGCCACGGCAGGTGCGAGGTGACCTTGAGCCACTTGGCGTGCTGGTTGAACATCGAGTCGACGATATGGACGAACGCCTCGTAGCAGTTGAAGACGCCATGGCGCCCGGTGAGCAAGTAGCCCTCGAGCCACCCTTCGCATTGGTGCTCGCTCAGCATTTCCAGGACGCGTCCCGTGGGCGCGAGGAAGTCGTCGGTGGGTGCCGTCGCGGCGTCCCATTGCCGGTTGGTTGCCTCGAAGAGGGCCTCGAGGCCATTGGAGATCGTTTCGTCCGGTCCAAAGACCCGGAAATTCCGTTCCGCGCTATTCAGCGTGGCCACGTCGCGCAAAAAGGGCCCGAGCACCCGGGTGTCACCGATTCCATGACCGCCCGGCGAGGGCACGGCGACCGCGTAGTCCCGAAAGTCCGGCAGCCGCAAGTCGCGGAGCAGGATGCCGCCATTGGCGTGCGGGTTCGCGCCCATGCGCCGGTCACCCTTCGGCGCAAGATCAGCCAGTTCCGGACTCAGCCGGCCCGCGGCATCGAAGAGCTCCTCGGGCCGGTAGCTCCTCAGCCAATCGTCCAACAGGGCGAGGTGGTCGGGATGGGTGGCTGGGTGGAGCGGCACTTGGTGCGACCGGAACGTGCCCTCGACCTGACGGCCGTCGACTACCTTGGGCCCGGTCCACCCCTTCGGCGAATTGAGGACGATCATCGGCCAGCGCGGACGCTCGGCGTGGCCCTGAGTACGGGCGTCACGCTGGATCCGCTTGATCTGCTCAACCGCCGTGTCGAGGGTTGCGGCCATCGCCTCGTGCATCGCGCCGGGCTCATGCCCCGCGACGAAGTACGGCGTCCAGCCGTAGCCACGCAGCAACTGCTCCAATTCTTCGCGGGTGATTCGGGCGAGGAGGGTCGGGCTGGCGATCTTGTAGCCATTGAGGTGGAGGATCGGCAGCACGGCGCCGTCCGTTACCGGATCGAGAAACTTGTTGGAATGCCATGCGGTGGCCAGGGGCCCCGTCTCCGCCTCGCCGTCGCCGATGACACAGGCGACGATCAGATCGGGATTGTCGAAGACCGCTCCGAATGAATGGCTGAGGGAGTAGCCGAGTTCCCCGCCCTCGTGGATCGAGCCGGGCGTTTCCGGCGAGGCATGACTGGGAATCCCCCCTGGAAATGAGAATTGGCGAAACAGCTTCCCCAGGCCGGATTCATCCCGGCTGATGATCGGATAGACCTCGGTGTAGGTGCCCTCCAGGTAGGTGTTCGCGACGACCGCCGGGCCCCCATGCCCGGGGCCGGAGACGTAAATCATGTTCAGGCTGTACTTCGTGATGACCCGGTTCAAGTGCACGTAAATGAAGTTCTGGCCCGGGGTCGTGCCCCAGTGCCCCAACAGCATCCGCTTCACGTTTGCGAGGGTCAGCGGCCGCCTCAAGAGCGGGTTGTCGTACAGGTAGATTTGGCCGACCGACAGATAGTTGGCGGCCCGCCAGTAGGCATCCATCCGGCGGAGCAGGTCGGGGGTGAGGGTGCTGGTGGTCATGGTTCACGTGCCCCGAGTTGGACCGAGATTGACGACGCGGGTGACGGACCTGGCGATCATGAGTTGCTCGTCGGTGCGGATGACCCGCACCGTGACCGGCGAGCCCGGGCGGCTCACGACCGGCGCGTTCCGCGCATTGCGTTGCTGGTGGAGGGTAATGCCGAGAAAGGCGAGCCCGTCACAGATCCGCTTCCGGATCAGAGGTGCGTTTTCGCCGATGCCCGCGGTGAAGACGAGGGTGTCCAGTCCGCCCAGCGCCGCGGCAAAGGAGCCGATCCATTTCCTCACTTGGTAGCAGAACAGTTCCACCGCCTCTGCCGCGGCGACGTCGGAGGCTTCGCGGGCGCACAAGTCCCGCAGGTCGGAGCTCAATCCAGAGACGCCCAGGAGCCCGGATTGGCGGGTCACCATCCGCTGAAACCGCGCCGCGGTCATCTGCTCGGTTCGTGCGAGGTAGTACGCCAGACCGGGATCCAGCTCGCCGCTCCGGGTGCTCATCACGAGTCCCCCGGTGGGCGTGAAACCCATGCTGGTATCGATGCTGTTGCCGTCCCGCACGGCGGCCAGGCTGGCGCCATTCCCAAGATGGGCGAGGATCACCCGGCCCGACCCGGCCCCGGGGTCCATGCGGCTGAGCTCCTCCATCAAATAGGCGTAGGATAGGCCGTGGAAGCCGTAGCGCTCGACTCCCTTCGCCGCGTACCGCCGCGGGATCGGCAGCCACTTGGCAACCTGCGGCATGGCGCGATGAAAGGCCGTGTCAAAGCACGCCACCTGGGGCAGTTGCGGGTATCGTCGCTTGAACGCCTCGATCAGTCCGATCTCGCCCGGCAGGTGATCGGGGGCATACGGCCTGATCCGGCACAGTTCAGTGAGGAGCTTCGGCGTGACCCGCTCCGGTACGACGTGCTTCATGCCATGGACCACCCGATGCCCGACCGCTTTGACCGAGCCGAAGGCCGGTTCCGCCTCGAGCCAGCCAAGCAGGAAACCCACCGCGTCGCGATGGTCGGCCGCGGCAAGCCGGCGGGACACCGGCCGGGTGGCACCCGGACCGTTGACGGTCACGGTCGTGCTCCGCCCGCCGATCCGATCGATCTTCCCATCGACCAGCCGCCGCAGAGGGTCGCCTGCCTGGTACAGCGCGAACCTGATGCTCGACGAACCGCCGTTGATCGCCAGGACGCAAGGTCCAGTTGCCTTTGCTCCGGACACCGGTAGCGAAACGGCAGGTCGGCGCGACCCGTTACGATCGGTCGACACGATGGGCGCTGACGGTGCCGCAGCAACCGCCGGCCTTGTCCACGACGGGCAAGCTCGTCGCGCGTTGCTCGTGAAGCTTTCGGCGTCCCGCTTCAAGCGGCTCCTCGGCACCGCAGCACGCCGAGGCGGGCCGCATGATCTCCTCGACCCGCACCTCGGACGCCCGCCGGTCATCGGCCGCGACTCCGCAACACACATCGCGCTCGGTGACGACGCCGACCAGCGTCAGGTCTTTGGTATTGTCCACGACCGGCGCGCAGCCGCATCCCGAGTCGCGGATCATTCGTGCAGCGTGGGCCGCGGTATCTTGCGGCGTACAACACGACGACGCGTTGATGGGCTGCATCACATCGCTACAGCAACTCATGATCGTTCCTCCTTCAGGGTGAAATCAATGCGAGCCGGGCCGACCGTCTCGATTCTGGAGTCATTCGATCTTCACCAGGTTCATCCGGCAGGTCGGGCAGCGGCCCGGCTCTTTGGTGCGAACCTCCGGGTGCATTGGACAGGTCCACTCAGTACTCTGACGAGCGGGGGCTGGCTCTGCGCGGTGGTCGGACATCGGTTGATCCTCTGGTTGGGGTGGTTGCGGGCTTGTTCGGCCCCCGCCGTGAAATCGGTTCTCAACCGATGGGATCATACCCGGAACGGGCAAGCCCCCCAATCGATCAAACGGCTGAGTTTAGTTCTAGCCCTCGCGCCGGCCGCCATTGGTCGCGGTACCAGTTTTCCGCTCGATTTCCTGAAGCTCCGCCATCTGGTCCTTTGCCATCTTTGCCGCCATCGCCTTCACATCGGCTCGTACCGCCCTGGGGAGGTATTCGTCAACCATCGCGATCGCCCGGCGGTGGTGAGCGACGACCCTTCGATAGAACTCGGCCGCGTAGGCCGGACCGGAGTGCATCTGCAGCGAATCAACCACCGCCTGGTCGGCCGGCGGGACCTTCGGCTCATACGGATCGTGGTAGGTCGCGTCGAGCATCTTGACCATTTGTTCGATTTCCTTGTCCTGCTTGGCATCCAATCGGCCTGCATCAGCGCGGGACTGGGTCGTGCCGCGCCCCTTCTCCATCGATTCATGGGCCATCGCGATCAGCCCTTTGTGGTGATCGCTCATCATCCGCAAGAAGTCTCGATCCGCGTCACCGGTCATTGACATGCCGGCCATGTCGTGGCTCGCGGCGGCCGGCGTCGTGTCCGGGGCGGCCGCGACCGCCGTCGTGTCGGGAGCCGGGCTCTGGGCTTTCTCGGCTTTCGGCCCGCAGGCGGCCGCCAAAAGGACGAGGCTGAGTGCCGCCCGAACGGGACGGCGGGCTCGGCCGGGGGGACACGACGAAAGCATCCGATGACCTGCAGGTAGTGAGAACACAGTAGGCTTTCCTTCATTGTGGAGCCCGCGGCGAGTACGATCTCAAGGACCGCGCGCCGCGAGCGGTGTGGGAAGCGCAACGAGCACCCCCGTTATCAGCAGTACAACGACCGCGACCAGGAGCTCGACCGTCGCCGAGCGGCGAATCCGCCGGGCGCCAGTTTCGTCGCCCAAAGCCGGACGAACCCGGCGCCAATTGTAGGCGCCGGTGCCGGCGACCACCGACAGGACGCCCAGCTTGAGAAGAAGGACCTGGCCGTAGGCCGTTTCCCACAGATCGGCGACTCGCCCGGTGTGCACGAGCGCGGAAAACGCACCCGACGCGACCACCGTCCCCGCGGATACCAGGGCCACCGCCGAGAAAGCGTTCACCAGATCCGCGGCGACCGGACCGCGGTCGGATTCCGGCAACCCCAGCGCCGCGGACAGGCCAACGACCACCAGCACGGCTAGGGTTCCGAGCCACCCTGAGGCCCCCAGCACGTGAATGCCGTCGGCCAACACGGCAACAGGAATCCACCGCTCGGCGGCAATCGCGTGCCCGGAAAAAGCCGGCGTGAAGGCCAGCAGGAGCCCGACGACCCGGAGGCCGCCCCACCCGCTCTGCCCTCGTGCCGCTTGCCGAAAGCCGGCGAAGGCGACGGCGCCCAAGGCGAGTTGCGCCATCCAGCTCCAACCCCACATCGTGTGGGCGATCATGCCGGCGAGGAGCCCGGAATTGAGAAAGTCAGCGCCGTGCATCGACCCTGACTGGGCGAACAGCCTGCCGGTCACGGTCACAAGGAAGAGCCCGGTCGCCGCAAGGCCGAGCCTGGCTACCCGCGGCTCAATCGTGTCGGCGACGCGAAGGCTTGCCTCGCCTCCCCGGCGACGGACCCGCACCAACACGATCCCCTGGAAGACGATCGATCCGATCATCCCGAACAGCCCCAGATACATCGCCCAGCGCACGCCGACGAACGCGGGGCTACTGGCGTCGAGGCCGCCGCTGATCGGCGCGGAACTGGGGTGCTGAATTTCGTGCACCGGTCCGGCGCCTGGAGTGACCACCTTGCCGGCGGCCTCACCGCCGCCTTGGCCTCCCACCACCGTGAAGCCATATTCGCCTCGGACGACGTGCCCGTCATCCCCTGCTGCCTGCCACCGCACGAGATAGCCGCCAGGCGGGAGCACCCGGCCGACCGGCACCGTCAGCGTGCCGAGGGAATCGGGAACCGCGGCCAGCCCGGGAAGAAACCCGAGCGTGCCATCGGGACCCACCAGTTCCACCTTGGCAAAGCGGAGCTCGATCGGCTCGCTGAAGACGAGGCGGAGCTGGGCCGGGCCACCGGCGAGGGTGTCGAACGCTGCGGGAACTGACCGCCGCAAAAACGGATGAGCCAGCGCGAGGCCCGGAACCGTGGCTGACAGACCCGCCGCCAGCCACGAGATCCGGCACCAGCGCGCCGTGAAACGGCTCATGGGTGTTTCATGCCCGGCATTGACGGCATGGGTCACCGGCCGGTCGTGCGTGGGTCATACCCGGCGGCATCGGCATTTCGGCTTGAGTCGGCGGCGGGGCCACCGGCGCCCGCCGGTACCGGTTCGCCGTCCGTCTCTAAGGACCGGACCTCTCGCTCCTTCCAGAGCGAGTAGATCGCCGGAATCACGACCAACGTCAACACCGTGCTGCTGATCATCCCGCCGACCATGGGGGCGGCGATCCGTTTCATGACACTGGCGCCGGCGCCCGACCCCCAGAGAATCGGGAGCAACCCCGCCATGATGGCCGTCACCGTCATCATCTTGGGCCGGACCCGCTCGACCGCGCCCTCCATGACGGCGTCGTAGAGCTCGCCAACGGTGGGGCGGCCTCCCGCCGCCCGCCGCGCCGCCCAGGCATGATCGAGGTAGATCAGCATCACCACGCCGGTTTCCGCGGCCACCCCGGCCAGGGCGATGAACCCGATCGCCACCGCCACCGACCAGTTGTAGCCGAGCAGCCAGACGAACCAGATCCCCCCCACCAGCGCGAACGGCAACGAGAGCATCACGATCAGCGATTCTCCCACGCTTTTGAAGTTGAAATAGAGCAGCAGGAAGATGATGGCGAGGGTGGCCGGGATGACCAGCTTCATCCGCTCCTTGGCCCGCTGCATGTACTCGTACTGGCCGCTCCAGACCAGGGTGTATCCGGCTGGCAGGGTCACGGCGCTCTCGACCTGGCGCTTGGCGTCGGCCACGTAGCCGCCAATGTCCCGCCCGACGACGTCGACATAGACCCACGCGGTCGGTTGCGCTCCTTCGGTCCGCACCACCATCGGGCCGGCCACCTGTCTGATCGTGGCGATCTGCCCGAGCGGGACGAAGGCCTCACTGCCACTCGCGGCGCCGGCCGCTCCCATCGGGGCGCCGGCCATTCCCGCTCCAGGGCGGACACCGCTGCCGAGGCCGTGAACGACGGGAACCAGGACGGAGGCGAGCCGCTCTGGGGTGTCCCGCAGTTCCACCGGGTACCGGATCCGGACGCCATAGCGCTCCCGCCCTTCCACCGTTTGGGTGATGGTCATTCCGCCGACCGCAGTGGCAATGACGGTCTGGACATCCCCCACGTTCAGTCCGTGGCGGGCGGCCGCGGCCCGGTCGATATCGATGTCGAGGTAGTACCCGGACACGGCCCGCTCGGCAAACGCACTCCGGGTGCCCCGGACCATCTGGACCGCTCGCTCGACCTCCTTGCCTAACCGTTCGAGTTCCGCCAGGTCCGGCCCGAAAATCTTGATGCCGACCGGCGTGCGGATCCCGGTGGCGAGCATGTCGATCCGGGCCTTGATCGGCATCGTCCAGGCATTGGTAATTCCGGGCAGACGGACCGCCGAGTCCATCGCCGCCACCAGTCCGTCATAGGTCACCCCCCCGCGCCATTCGGACTCCGGCTTCAGAGTGATCGTGGTTTCGAACATGTCGAGGCCCGCCGGATCGGTCGCGGTATTCGCCCGACCCGCCTTGCCCCAGACGTGATCCACCTCCGGAAAGCTCTTGAGGATGCCGTCCTGAATCCGGAGAATCTCCCGCGCTCTTGCCACGCTCACGCCCGGCAGCGTCGTCGGCATGAACAGGATGGTCCCCTCGTCCAGTGGTGGCATGAACTCGCCCCCGATCCGCGACCAGGGGATGAACGTCAGGACAAGGGCTACCACCGCGGCACCGACCACCGGCCACCGCTGTCGCAGGACCAAGGTGATGATCGGGCGATACAGCGCCATCAGCCCGCGATTGATCGGGTTGGCCCGCTCCCGGTAGATCTTGCCCCGAATGAAGAGTCCCATGGTAACCGGCACCAAGGTCAGGGAGAGCAGGCTCGCGGCCGCCATGGCAAATGTCTTGGTGAACGCGAGCGGCTTGAACAGCCGGCCCTCCTGCCCTTCGAGGGTGAACACCGGCAGGAACGAGACCGTGATGATCAGCAACGAGAAGAACAGCGCCGGCCCCACCTCTTGGGACGATTCCGTGACGACCTTCCACCGCTCGGCCGCGGTCAGGATCGAGGTATCGAGCGATTTTCCGGGGTTGTGCCGGCCGGCGGCCCGCTCCTTGGCCTCGACCGCCCGTTCCAGATGTTTATGCATGTTCTCGATCATCACGATGGCGGCATCGATCATCGCTCCGATCGCGATCGCGATCCCGCCGAGTGACATGATGTCGGCGCCCACCCCAACCCAGCGCATGGCGATGAAGGCCATGAGAATGCCGATCGGCAGCGTCAGAATCGCCACCAAGGCCGATCGGGCGTGGAGCAGGAAGACGATGCACACCGCCGCGACGACGAGGCTCTCCTCGATCAGCTTCCCGCGGAGGTTCTCGATGGCCCGGTGAATCAGATCACTTCGGTCGTACACCGGGGTGAGCACCACCCCTTCGGGCAGCCCCCGCTGAATCTCCTTGATCTTGTCCTTGACCCGCCCGATGGTGGTGAGCGCATTCTGGCCGAAGCGCATGATCACGATGCCGCCGACCGCGTCGCCCCGCCCGTCGAGCTCGGCCACCCCGCGCCGGACCGCCGGACCCACGCTCACCCGGCCGAGCTCGGCGACCCGGATCGGGGTCCCGTTCTGGGTGGCGCCCACCACCACGTTCTCGATGTCGGCGAGCGATTTGAGGTAGCCGAGCCCTCGCACCATGTACTCGCGCTCCGAGAGCTCGACGACCATGGCACCGATGTCGGCGTTGGCGTTCTGGATCGCGGTCATCACCGCCGTGATCGGAATCCGGTACCCCAGCAGTTTGGCCGGGTCGAGATCGATCTGATACTGCTTCTCGAATCCGCCCAACGCCGCGACTTCGGAGACCCCGGGTACGGCGGTGAGCGCATAGCGGAGGTACCAGTCCTGGATGCTGCGCAGGTCGGCGAGACTCTTCCGCCCGGTGGTGTCCTCCAAGGCGTATTGGTAGACCCAGCCGAGACCCGTGGCGTCCGGTCCGAGCGTCGGGGTAACACTGGAAGGGAGCTTGCCCTTGATGCCACTCAGGTACTCCAGCACCCGGGAGCGGGCCCAATAGAGGTCGGTGCCGTCTTCGAAGATCACGTAAACGAACGAGATCCCGAAGAACGAGTAGCCTCGGACGGTGCGGGAGCCGGGCACCTTGAGCATCTCCGCGGCGATCGGGTAGGTCACCTGATCTTCCACGATTCGCGGGGCTTGCTCGTTATACTCGGCCTGCACGATGACCTGGACGTCACTCAAGTCGGGAAGCGCCTCGAGCGGGGTGTGTTGAATCGCCCAGACCCCGCCGGCGATGGCGGCGAGGGTGAAGAGAGAGACGAGCAGCCGGTTGGCGATCGACCAGTCGATGATGCGCTTGAGCATGGCCGGATCAATCCCGTTGGGGGGGAGTGTTCGGCATTGGCATCTTCATCGGGTCTTTCACTGGCGCGGTCCTCGGTGTCGGGGCGGCGGGTGCCGCCATGTCCATGCCCGGCATGCCGCCCATGCCGCTGAGCAGCGAGCCGAGGTTCGATTCGGCGTCCACGAGGAAGGTGGCCGAACTCACCACCGTATCGCCGAGGGCGAGCCCGGACCGGACCTCGATCCGCTCGTCGGTTGCGATGCCGATCCCGATGTCGCGGGGCGCGAGCATGCCGTCAGGGAGCCGCACGAACACCAGATTCCGTTTGCCGGTCGAGAGGATGGCCGACCGCGGCACGCTCAGGACGGGTTCGGTTGCGGCCGCGAAGCTGAAGGTGGCATACATACCCGGCTTGAGCGTGAGACCGGGGTTCGGCAGAGTGACCCGAACTCGTGCCGTTCTCGTTTCCGGATTGATCGTTGGATAGATATAGGTGATCCGGCCGGTCCGGGGGCCGCCGGGGAGGGCCGGGAACTCGGCGACGACATCCCTGCCCAGGCGGACGGAGGGAAGGTCGCGCTCGAAGACTTCCCCGTCGAGCCAGACCGTGCTCAAATCGGCGATCTGATAGATGGCTTCCCCGGCCATGATTCGTTGTCCGGCCAGGATGGCTTTCTCGATCACCACGCCGTTTACCGGCGACCGGAAGGTGATGGTCTTCCGGATCACGCCCGTCTCCTCGATCTGGCGCACCTCGTCCGGTGGCACTTCCCAGTAGAGCAGTCTACGGCGGGCGGATTCGAGCAGGTCGTCGGAGTTCCGGACCGCATCGGCGGTCCCGGCGGCGACGTCGGCGCGGAGCCGTTTGGCCAGCAGCAACTCCTGCTGGGCGGCCACCAACATCGGCGAATAGAGCGCGAAGAGCGGATCCCCGATGCGCACGGCTTGGCCGGAGAAGTTCACGTACAGCTGGTCGACCCACCCATCCACACGGGTGGTCACCGACTTGAGCCTGGTCTCGTCGTAGCTCAGGATCGCGACGGTGCGGACCACCCGGCCGAGAGGGCCAAGCTGGACCGGGGCATAGGTCACGCCGATGCGGCGGGCCGCCTCGGTCGAGAGCATGACGGCGCGGGCACTGTCGGAGGTCGGGGCCGCCCCATGATTGTGAGCGGTTGCTTCGGCACCAGTTGCTGATCGCTCTGCGAAGTACCAGGTAAGAGACCCGGCTGCCCCGAGCACGGCGGCGAAGATCAGGATCCCGCGGAGGCGCGCGCCTCGTCGGAGCGTCGTCATCGTCCTTCTCCTGGTGGGGTCGAGTCGATCCGCTCGGGGTCGAAGAGGGGCCGCCCGAGGAGCATTTCGAGTTCGGCGAGTGCCGTACCCTCGTCGGCCTCGAGCTGGATGACTTGTTGGCGGTAGCGGTTGACCGTCATTTGAGCGTCGAGCAGCATCGGCAGATCGACCTCGCCGACTTGGTACGCGGAAAGGGTGGAGTTGACCGTGGCAAGAGCCTGGGGCAGAATCGTGGTCTGGTACAGGGCCCGGAGATCGCGACTCCGTCGGAGGGCCGCCACCAGTTCACCGAGGCGGCCCCGGGTCTCGGCCCGCATCGAGCCGAGCTCCGCCTCGGCACTAAGCCGCATCGCCTCGGCTTCCTGGCGCATCCTGAATTGGCGGCGGCCCGCCCAGATCGGAACCGAGAAACCAACCATCAGGCTGAGCATCCGATCCGTTCCTCCCGGCATCGGCCGCTGGCCGTAGATCGCACCGAGTTGCAGGTCAGGCCAAATCTCCCGGTCGGCGCGGCGCCGGGCAGCGATAGAGGCCTCGACCTCCAAGGCCCCCGCAGTCAGCATCGGCCGCCCCGTGAGGGCCAGCCCCTCGAGCGAGTCGCGCGCCGCCAGGTCGCGAGGGAACGACGGGAGAACCGGCGGGGGGACCGGGGTATCTGACGGCCGGTCGAGGAGGGTGTTCAACCGGGCCGCTGCCCCTTCACGCATTGCCCGCATTCGAATGATCTCTTCGGTCATCCGGTCAACTTCGACCTGGGCTCGCAAAACGTCGGCTTGTCGGCCCTGCCCGACCGAATACATCGTCCGCGTCGTCGTCCCGATGTCCCGAAGGAGCCCCTGCGTGGTCACGGCCACGGAAATGCTTTGGTCGATCTGGTACAGCTCATAGAACACCATGGCGGCGCGGGCCCGGAGCTCCCAGATCAAATCGGCGGCCCGGGCGGTCGCGGCCCCGGCCTGAGCCGTTGCCACCCGGCCGGCCAAGCCCCGTTGGCCGGCAATTGGGAGCATCTGCATCACTTGAATCTGGTTCATGCCAAGGGGGTCCTGGAGGCCGAAGCCGGGGAGATTCCGATTCATCAGGCCGAGTTGAAGCTGCGGGTCAGCGAGGGTCTTGGCCGGATCGATCCGAGCCTTGGCCGCGGCGGCCATTTGGCGGGCGGCCTCCAGGCGGGGGCTTCGGGCTTCGAGAGTCTGAAACACCTCGGCGAGTCTAAGGCGGGGCGGCGCCCGGTCACTTGGCGCCTGAGCCGTCAGTGGAGCCGCCAAAGACCGGGACCAGATCAGTGCGATGCTCACGAAGCGCCCGGCCGCTTTCAACACGACGTTCCTCCTTGCCAACGAGAATGGCGCCACCATGGAGTTGCAGGAACCGGCCTGAAAGCTAGGGGGACGGCGCTGAATCCGAATTGAGGGTCAAGTTAACGTTCTTTGAACTGGGGAGGGGGGCATTGATTCGAGGCCGGCGTCCGTCGGTGAGCCGTGCCCATTTGAGCGGGTCGGCGCCTACGCGAGGGAACGCGTTCCCGAGCTCCGGACACGCGGTGGCTTGATCCACCACGGTCGCCCGTTTGGCGACGGCCGCGGCTCACCCGAGGTCGATGCGGTGCGCGCGGCGTCACGCCAGGTGTCACGCTGGTCGGCGGGGCGTTTCTTGAACGTCTTCACTGGATAGTTCATGGTGTCTTTCTCGCAACGCGGGGCTTGGCGTCGACCGGCAGCGCCGACAGCGCGGCACAGTGCCTGAGGATCTCGCTCGCTTCGCCGGCGACCTTCTTGGGGTCCGGCGATGCGGCGTTCACTGCTGACTCCAGCGCCGTGAGATCCTCGCCCAACTCGGCCATCCGGGTCTCCATGTGTTGCATCCTGGGCGGCTTCGCCTGGTCACCCATCATCGTCACCTGGATTTGGTGGTGCTCCTCGATCTGGGCGAACCGGCGCCGCATCTCCGCCACCTCGGGCCGCACCACGGCAAGGTTCACGGTCGTTGCCCCGCGGACCTGGGCCCCCAGTGCCCGAGCCAACGTCGCCAAGGTGTCCCGATACGCCAGGGCCTGCGCATGATGCGAGCCCCCGGGCAGGGCCTCCAGAGACTTCATGTTATGCTGACGCTCGGGCGTTTTCACGGCTGGAGCCGTCTGCCCCATGCCGGTCGTGGTGGCCCCGCAGAGCATGAGTATCAAGACGCCGACCGTGGCCGCGCCTCTCGAACCGTTCCGACTCGTCATGATTTCCCCGATCCTTGGCCGCGTCCGGTCGGCCCGACGATTCGAGCTCCGCCTCGCGAATGGGATTCTCAACTCAACAGGGGCGCGGGCCTTTTACTTCACATCCGCCATCAGCCGCCGCATTCGGTCCAGGTGAGCTCGCATCCGGTCGCCAAGGGCGGATCCCGACATGCCCGGCATCTGGGCGAGGTCCTGCCGCACCGAGTCGGCCAGGCTCGACCAGGCCGATCCAGCCGGCATCGGCATCTTCTGCATGTCCATGCTCATGGCGTCGAGCATCCCGCTCACCCGGTTCTGATGGGTGGCCATCATCGCCGATTGTTGGTCGGGCGACATGCTGGTGACGGAGTCCAAATAGGCACGCATCGGTCCGGCCATTCCCTGACTCTGGGTACTCATCTGCATCATGCCGGAGTCGGAATCTCGGGCCGCTTGCACCGGCGGCTTCGTTCCGCACCCGATTGCCGCAATTGCGGCGAGCGTGAGCCATCCATACTGGAATTGCAATGAATCCTCCTTCGTGCCACGGTTGACCGCGTTGTCTTCGCTGCGGGCTTCTCATCTGTCGATCCAGCCGCCCAAACCTGCCCGTTGGGTCCGGTCGTCGATTGAACCGACGGTGAAGGGTACCCGCCGCGAGAACGCCGTGCCATCGATCGATGGGACGAGTTGGCTCAAGAGGGCTAGGTCCGGCGAACGCCGAACCCCATCGTCTGATCTATGGCGCCGCCCGCATTCGGCCAGTACCGTTCAGCCCAGTTGAGAATCCCGAGTGCCGGTTAGGCTCGGTCTTCGGACCATCAGGCGCAGTCGGCCGAAACGGAGTACAGAATGTCAACGCAAGTCACGCCAGTCGGGCTCGCGGTCCTTCTGATGTTCGGGGTTCGGCCCCTTCACGCGCAGGAGCCCCCGGCCATGAAGCATGGCGCAGCTGCGGAGGCCGCGAGCATAAGTCACATGATGGGCGCTCCTGGCTTGGTGCCCTTCGAAATCATGACCGGACAGGCGGGACGATGGATGGTCGGCTATCAGTTCATGGTCGGCCGCTTGGACGGGCTCATGGACGGAACTCGTCGCATCAGTGAGGCGAACGTGCTCGACCGCTTTATGATGACGCCGACCGACATGACGATGCGGATGCACATGGCGATGGTCATGTATGCTCCCACCGACAAGCTGACCCTCATGGCGATGCTCCCGTACCTCGGGATGTCGATGGGCGAACTCCATCGTGATGGCACCCGCTCGACCGAACGAAGCGAGGGCGTCGGGGACCTCGAAGTCCGGGGGCTCTACTCGCTATATGCAGCGGAGGGCCTTCGCCACCGGATTCTGGCGAATTTCGGGGTTGGCCTTCCGACCGGCTCCATCAATCAGCGCGACCCGGAGGGGTCCCGGATGGAATACCCGATGCAGATCGGATCGGGCACCTTCGCCCTGCTGCCCGGCTTCACCTACCTGGGCCAAGTATTGCCGTGGGGCTGGGCCGCGGGCCTCTCGACAACGATGCTCCTGGGCAAGAACGACGTCGGCTACCGCCTCGGGAACCGGCACCAGGCCACCGTGACGATCGCGCGACAATTGCCGCATTGGATCGGGATCTCGACCGGTGTGCGGGGCGAAAGCTGGGGGAACATTCACGGGATCGATCCCCTCCTCGACCCAATGGACGAGCCCACCAAGGACCCGAATCTGCAAGGGGGGAAGCGACTCAGCGCCTTGATGGGGATCACCCTTCATCCCCAGAAGGGTTTCCTCAACAATCAGCATTTGCATGTCCTTGGCGAGCTGCCGTTGGCGCAATCCCTGGACGGCCCCCAACTGCGCGGGAAGTGGGTCCTCCGGGCGGGTTGGCAACTGGAATTCTGAAGCCGAGGTCAGGGGGCCTCGGAGCTCGCCGCACGCCTTACCAGCCGGCCGCGGTAGTAAGCGCAAAGCCCCACGGTCGAACTGACCGTGAGGCTTCGGGTTGAAAAATCGGGGCGCCGGGATTTGAACCCGGGACCTCCTGCGCCCAAGGCAGGCGCGCTACCGGGCTGCGCTACGCCCCGTCCGGCGGGACGAATATAACCCCGCGAGGGTCAGCGCCGGGCCGCCGCCTGCCGACGGGGGCGCGGCAGCCCGAACCGGCTCGTCAAATAGCCTTCGACGATGGCCCATTGCTTCTCGGGCGGGTACGCCTTGGGCCGCAGCGTGTACCCAAGCCCAATGCCGTCCGACAGCGCCACCAAGGCGTCCGCCTCGTGCCGGGCATCGATCCCGGCCGAGAGCTCGCCCCGGGCTTGAAGCGCTCGGATTTCGAATTCCAGGCGGCCGTTCAGAATCTCGAGCCGTCGCTGGTGCTCATCCCGCAGTTCCTTGTCACTGAGCGCGAGGCCCACGAACGACATCCACAACCGCCACCCGGCTACCTCGCGGGGGCCAAGCGGTAACGTGGTTCGGAGAATCCGGCGAACCCGCTCGACCCCGGTTACCCCGGCGAGCGCGGCATCCATGTCCCGGACGATGGCCGTGCCCAGCCGATCGAGCGCGAACAACAGCAACTCCGCCTTGTCGTGGAAATGATACGTGACCACCCCGGTCGTGGCCTTGAGCTCCGTGGCAATGGCTCGCATGCTCGCCTTCGGCAGGCCGTCTCGCAGGATGACCCGCCAGGCCGCCTCGGCCACTTCCTCCCGGGTGATCATCCGTCCCGCCACTCGCGCCATGGTCCGCCTCGGGCCGATCACCCAGGACATGCTCG
>JANMHX010000008.1:0-1945 GCA_031375485.1 Gemmatimonadota bacterium
CGAACGTGAGTCCCAGAAACGGATTTTGATTGGTGCCGGGGGCCGCACGATCAAGGCCATTGGTCAGCATGCCCGGCTCCGGCTCGAACAACTCTTGGGTGGTCGGGTGTACCTCGAGACCTGGGTCAAGGTCGTGCCGCATTGGCGTCAATCGAGCGACGTGCTCGCCCGTTTGGGATTTCCAGAACATTCCTAGTGGAGAACGCTTGATGAGCCTCGCACCCGAGCTGTTGGAAATCTTGGTGTGTCCGAAATGCAAAGGGGACTTGGAACACCGGCCGGAGGAGCAGGTGCTGATTTGCCGGACTTGCCGGCTGGCCTACCCGGTCGAGGATGATATTCCCGTGATGCTGATCGACGAGGCGCGTCCGCTGTGACCGAGGGCTCCCTGCTCGACCGAACCGTGGCCACCGCCACGGACCTTGCCGCCAGTCATCGCCACAACTTCGTCGGCACCGAGCACCTCCTGGCGGGGCTGCTGCAGGACACCGACGGGTTTGCCGCAACCCTCATCGCGAAAACCGGTCTTGATCTTGGGGTCGTCCGAGCCGGTCTGATGGAGGGCCTCCGGCAGGCCCCGGAATCGGAATCGGCCGCGCGCCCGTCCGTCAGCCGGTTTGCCGAGCGGGCCCTCGAGACGGCCAAGGCGTCGGCGGCGGCGGACGGCCGGGCCGCCGTCGAAGAGCGAGATTTGCTCCAGGTCTTGATTGCCCAACCCAAGGGCCGGATGGCGCAATTGCTCAAGGGTGACGGGAAGGCTCTGGTTGCCCTCCGGGCGGCGCTCGGAACCCCGGCACCGGCCCCGTCGTCCCCGTCGAGGCCGGAACGGAAAGCGCCCGATCGGCCCGAGGCCAAGCCGAAGCAGGCTGAGGCGAAGCCGGCCGAGGCGAAACCGGCCCGGGCCCCCCGCGAGCCGAAAGCGCCACGGGGCGGGGCGGCGGCTCCGGTTCCGCCGAGACCGACCCGGGGCGCTCCCGAGCCCGAGGAGCGCGATCCCCGGCCGCTTCGGCTTGCCAGACCGGACCCGCCGAGGCGATTCCCGTGGTCGCTCCTCTTGCTGCTTGCCGTGCCGGTGAGTGTCGGCCTCAGCATGATGAACGCGGCGCCGATCCTCGTCTTTGTGACGGCTTGCGTGGCGGTGTTGCCGCTGGCCGGTCTGATGGGTGAGGCCACCGAATCGTTGGCGGAACGGACCGGGCCGACGATCGGCGGGTTGCTCAACGCCACGTTTGGAAATGCCGCGGAGTTGATCATCGCGATCGTCGCCCTCAAGGCCGGCTTGGTCGACCTGGTGAAGGCGTCGATTACCGGCAGCATTCTCGGGAACCTGCTGCTGATCCTCGGGCTCTCGTTCATCGCCGCCGGCACCAAGACCCCGATCGTGAAATTCAACCGGGCGAACGCCGGGATGAGCTCGGCGATGCTCGCCCTCGCGGTGATTGGCCTGGTGTTCCCGGCGTTGTTCCATGCCGCCCACGGGCCGCCGAACGCGACCGCGGAGTTGTATTTGTCCGAAGCCGTGTCGGTCATCCTGATCGCCACGTACCTGTTGTCGCTGGTGTTCTCGCTTAAGACTCATCGCGCCCTGTTTGGCGGGGGCGATCATCCAGCCATCGAGCCCAAGTGGCGGGTTGGGCCGGCGGTCGGGATTCTGGCGCTGGCGACGGCCGGCATCGTGATCGAGTCCGAGTTGCTGGTTCACTCGGTCCAGTCGGTGACAGCCACCTTCGGCCTGACCCAGACCTTCGTCGGGCTGGTCATCATCCCGATCATCGGCAATGCGGCGGAGCATGCCACCGCCATTGTCGTGGCCCGAAAGGGGCAGACCGACCTGGCCCTCCAGATCGCCCTTGGATCCAGCACACAAGTTGCACTTTTGGTGGCGCCGGTCCTGGTGTTCATCGGGCTCTTGCTGGGTACCGACATGAACTTGGTCTTCCCGGTG
>JANMHX010000047.1:0-5067 GCA_031375485.1 Gemmatimonadota bacterium
CCCCTTTGCCCGCTGGCGGCACGAGCACCGATTCGAGCCGCTCGACCCCGACCGGTCGGCATTGGTCGACCGGATCGACTTCGAACTGCCGGGAGGACCGTTAGGCGAACTGGCCGAGCCCTTCGTCCGCGCCAAACTCCGCCATACGCTCCGGTTTCGTCACGACGTGACCACCGCCGACCTGGCCCTCCACCGTCGGTTCCGGAACCAACCCCGCCTGACCGTGGCCGTCACGGGGGCCTCGGGCCTGGTGGGGCGGGCCTTGGTGGCGCTGCTGACCACCGGAGGGCATCAGGTCGTCCGCCTCGTCCGGCGTCCGGCCACCACCGGCGAAATCTCTTGGGACCCCGATACCGGCCGCCTCGATCCCGCCGCACTGCACGGCGTTGACGCCGTGGTCCATTTGGCCGGTGAGAGCATTGCCGACGGTCGCTGGACCGAGGAACGGAAGCGCCGAATTCGGTCGAGCCGGATTGCCGGCACCACCACGTTGGCGCGGGCCATCGCCGCCGCCTCACCTCGTCCCAGGGTCTTGATCTCGGCGTCGGCGGTGGGCTGGTACGGCAACCGGGGCGACGAGGTCCTGTCGGAAGGGGCGCCGGCCGGCACCGGATTCCTCGCGGACGTCGGCCAGGCGTGGGAGCAGGCGACCACGCCGGCCCGCGAGGCGGGTGTCCGAGTGGTCCACGCTCGGTTCGGGATCATCCTGTCTCCCGCAGGCGGGGCGTTGGGCAAGATGCTGCTGCCGTTTTCGCTCGGGGCCGGCGCCACCCTCGGGAATGGGCATCAATGGACCAGCTGGATCAGCATCGACGACTGCGTCGGCGCCTTGGTGCACTTGCTCCAGACCGACGTGGCCGGACCGGTCAACGTCGTAGCCCCCGAACCCGTCACCAACGCCGAATACACCAAAACCTTGGGCCGAGTCCTCCATCGCCCGGCGTGGTTCGGCATCCCCGCCCCGGTGCTCCGCCTGCTGTTCGGCGAGCTGGCGGATGAAGGCCTCCTTGCCAGCACTCGGGTGGCCCCGGGCCAGTTGATCGACTCGGGGTACCAGTTCCGCCACGCCACCCTGACGGGAGCGCTGGAACACGTCCTCGGGCGCGGCCCGGCATGAGCAAGGCGGTCGTCCTGTTGAGCGGAGGTCTTGATTCCGCCACGGCGTTGGCGGTGACCAAGGCGCTCGGCCTCGAGCCCTATGCCATGTCGTTCCGTTACGGGCAGCGCCACGCGGCCGAGATCGACGCCGCCAAGGCCGTCGCTGCTGAGCTGGGTGTGGTCGAGCACCGGATCGTCGAGATCGACCTCCGGGCGTTCGGCGGCTCAGCCCTGACGGCCGACATCCCGGTCCCCGAAGGGCGGCCCGCCGCCGAGATGGCCGCAACCATCCCGATCACCTACGTCCCGGCCCGCAATACCATCTTCCTCGCCTATGCCTTGGCCTGGGCCGAAACCCTTGAGGCCACCGAGATCGTCATCGGCGTGAACGCGGTCGACTACAGTGGCTACCCGGACTGCCGGCCAGAGTACATCGCGGCGTTCCAGGCCATGGCCAACCTCGCCACCAAAGCGGCCACGTCCGGCCGCAAGACGACGATCCACACCCCGCTGATCTGGCTGTCGAAAGCGGACATCATTCGGCGCGGATTGGCCCTGGGCGTCGACTATGGGTTGACCCGAAGCTGCTACCAGCTCGATGACGCCGGCCGATCGTGTGGGCGGTGTGATTCGTGTCTGATTCGCCAGCAGGGATTCGCGGAGGTCGGGATGGTGGATCCGGGGTCGGCACTCGGCGCTCGGCGCTCGGCGCTCGGCGGGCGGGGGGAGTAGCGGTATGTATGGGGTGAAGGAGATCTACTATACCCTGCAGGGGGAGGGGGCGCACACCGGGCGGGCGGCGGTGTTTTGCCGGTTTGCGGGGTGCAACCTGTGGACGGGACGCGAGGCCGACCGGGCGCGGGCGGTTTGCCAATTCTGCGATACCGACTTCTTCGGTACCGACGGGGAGGGCGGCGGTCGGTTTCCGACCGCCGAGGGCTTGGCCGATGCGGTGTTGGCGGCGTGGCCGGCGGGAGCCGCCGGTGGCACCAAGTATGTGGTCTGTACCGGCGGTGAGCCGCTGCTCCAACTCGATCCCCCGCTGATCGAGGCCCTCCACCGCCGGGCCTTCGAGATCGGGATCGAGACCAATGGCACCATCGCGGTGCCTCCGGGCGTCGATTGGGTCTGCGTCAGTCCGAAGGCCAACGCGACCCTGGTCGTCCACGAGGGAGACGAACTGAAGCTCGTGTATCCCCAACCCGCCTTGATGCCCGAGCAGGTGGCCGGTCTCCGCTTCCACCACCGGTTTCTCCAGCCCATGGACGGGCCGGAGCGGGCCCTCAATACCGGGCGGGCGATCACCTACTGCTTGGAGCATCCCGAGTGGCATCTCTCGTTGCAAACGCATAAGTTGACCGGGCTCAAGTAACTTTCCGGGAATCCATGTACTCCGACCGCATTCATCACGCCTTCGCCTTTGCGGCGAAACACTTCCCTGAGCGGGTGTCCCGCTACGACGGGCAGTCGTGTCTGATCCGGACCTCCAGTGTGGCCGTGGTGTTGGCGCGGTACGGCGCCGACGAATCGACGATCGTCGCGGGCATTCTCAAGCAACTCGTCGACGCCTCTCCCTACGCCAGCCAGACCACGCTGGCGCGAAGCATCATGGGAAAATTCGGACCAGTGGTGGCGTTTGCGGTGGGTGAAGCGGCCGAACCTCGGTTCGACGTCATGGGGCGGGAACGGACCTGGAAGGCGAACCGGATGGAGCACCTCACCCGGATCATGGACGCCTCCGAGATCGGGGTGGATCTCTGTGTGGCCGAGGAGCTTCACCGGGTCGGCTCGGCGCTCACAGCGGTACGAAGGCTCGGCGTCGAGTACCTCGAAGGGGTTGGGACGCCGGCCCCCGACGACACGGTGTGGTGGCTCAACAGCTTGCTCGGTGCCCTCCAAGGCCACCCGTCCTGGCGGCGGGCCCCGATGTTGAGCGAGCTCGATCGTTTGGTGACCGAGCTCGCTCTCAGGGTGAGTGAAGCCGACTAGCGCCTAGTGCTCCGGTTTCTTTTCGCCGCCGTGGGACTTCTCGCTCTTCTCCTTCTTTTCGCTCGCCGCCGGCTCTTTCCCGTGCGCTTTCTCTGATCCACCGGCCGGGGCCGCGGTTGCCGCCTCGGCGGTTTCCTTGGCCAATTGGTTGTAGCCCGACGCGAAGCTCGTGTTGACGTGCACGACCGCGTCGTTGAGGGCTCGAAACGGATAGCTGTCGGTAATCTCGGGCAGCTTGTCAGCGACCTTCTGATCGGTGATCGTCTGCCCCGCCGACACGTATCGATGGGCGGGAATGGTCACGCCGATCACTTTGGCACCCGGCTCGATCACCGCGCCCTCGCCGACCCAGGCCTTGAAGACCATGGCCTGCATCCCGACAAACACATTGTCATCGACCCGGGCCGGACCGTGGACCAACGCTTGGTGGGCCAGGGAGACCCGCTTCCCGATGTAGACCGCGTACTCCCGGCCCCCGACGTTGTACGTCCGGCCCGGAACCTCCTTGCCCTCCTGGACCGTTTCGAGGGCGTGGACGACGGCCCCATCCTGGACATTGGCCCCGTCGCCGATGAAGATCGGCTGGCCCTCGTCACCGCGAACCGAGGCGAACGGTGCCAGGTAGACCCCCTTGCCGATCCGGACGTGCCCGACCACGCTGGCCAGCGGATCAATGAAGGCCGACGGATCCAGCAGCGGACTCTCGATATCTTCGTTGAAATCGGTCTCGACGTTCGGACGGCCTTTGACGAACCCCCGCATCGGCATCGTCTGGGCCAGTGCCGCCCGGAGGCTATCGACGGTTCGTTCGAGCTTCGAGAAGTCCTCGCCAGTCCGCTTGACCTCCCGGCCTGTCATGGCAACCACCCCAACCAACAGCGCGCCGCTGAACGAGGCCGCACCCGTGGCCACCAATTTCATCGCAAACATCGGCTTCTCCTTGGCATAGAGTCTGCTTCCCATCGCTTCGGTTAGTATCGACAGTCATTTCGGAACCTTAAGCCCACCAGCCACTTGCGCTCTTTGTGATGAGCGGTGGCCATTCTATGTTTGGACCATGGCTATCGAGCAACCTGCCAGTTTACGGATCGATGGGCTGACCGGCGCGTTTGCGCAGGCCTGCCGGCAGGCGCGCTCGGAGGGTGAGTTGTTCGAGCGGTGCCGGCGCGTCGTCGCCGACCGCCTCAATTCGGATCATGTCTGGTTTTCGATTGCCACCCCGGGCCGGCCGATTCAGCGATTCGGGCCGAGCGCCGCGATCCCGAACCAGGTCGAGGTGTCCCGGCACACGACCGGCCCGGTCGAAGTGGTCATCGAGGCCGATGCGGGACTGGCGCCGTCCCTCCGGCCGGTGGCGTTCCAGCTGAGCTTCGCGATGGGCGTCGTCACGGAGCTACAGGGCGTCTTGGTCGAGCGGCAGCTGGCACTCGACGATGCCGTGTTCCAGCTCCGGGCGCTCCGGCAAGTGGCCCGCCTGCTCTCCTCCGCCCATTCGACCGAGGAGTCCGAGCACCTCGTGCTCGACTTCATGGCCGAAGTCTTCTTTGCTTGGTGGGCCGTGCTCTATCGGCCGAGCGGGGGGGCGTTCGTCCCCAAAACCCTTCGCTCCCTCGATCGCGACCGGGTGCCGAACACGATCAACCGAGAGGAACTCGAGGCCACGCTTCCGCTGGGAAGCGGAGTCGCGGACCAGGGGGAGGTGGGTCTCGGGTCATTGATGCCCAGCGGCACCGAACTCGTGATTCCGTTCGACGCGGGCGGGGAGCGGGTCGGGGTGCTGCTCTTGGGAGCTCGCCTGAACGGCACGCCGTACGGGCGGGCCGAACGGGACCTGGCCTCCACTCTGGCGTTTGCCGGAGCGATTGCCCTCAAGAATGCCGAGCTGGTCGAGCGCCTGCAAAGCGCGGCCACGACCGACCAGCTGACCGGTCTCTTCAACCGGCGGGCGCTCGAAGAGCGGCTCGAAGCCGAGATTTCCCG
>JANMHX010000078.1:0-11768 GCA_031375485.1 Gemmatimonadota bacterium
GCGCTGATCGATCACCTCAAGCTCGGCTCGGTGGACGTTGTCGGCTGGAGTGACGGCGGCATCGAGGCCCTCCTGCTCGGCGTTCGGCACCCAAGTAAGGTCAAGAAGATCGTCTCGATGGCGGCGAACCTGAGGCCCAGCCCGGGTGCGGTCTATCAGGAGGCCGAGGAACTGATCAGGTCAATGCTGGCCGCAACACCTGACAGCGTGCGGAACACACCGGCCGGGCGGCGCGCGCTGAAGGTGACGGGTATGATGGTGAAGGAACCGAACATCGACGCGACACTGCTCGCGCGGATTACCGCGCCAACGCTCGTCCTGGCCGGCGATCAGGATATGATCCGCACTGAACATACGGTCGAGATCTTCACTCACCTTCCGAACGCCCAGCTCGCGATCTTTCCAAACAGCACCCACATGGTGCCATACGACGACCCCGAGTTGTTCAACACGACCATCGAGCGTTTCCTCCGTACGCCATTCGTGAAGAAGAACCGGATCACCGACCTGATGACGTCGTTCGAGAAGCTTGTCGCCGGTCTACCGAGGTAATGCGTTCAGGACGTTGGGACACCGGTCCGGATCTCGGGACTTGCCCGCCTCTTCGACTACCAGTCGTCGGCCCGGCGGTAGGCGTCAATGACCGCCCGCTCGCCCTCCTTGCCGGGGCGGGAGTTTCCGTGCTCCATGCCGAGGACGCCCTGGTATCCCTTCGACGCCAAGTGGCGGAACACGTTGCCGTAGTTGACCTCCCCGGTCCCTGGTTCGTCCCGGCCCGGATTGTCGCCGATTTGGAAGTAGGCAATCTCATCCCACGCCGCATCGATGTTCGGGATCAGGTTGCCCTCGGTGATCTGCTGGTGGTAGGCGTCAAAAAGGATCTTGCACGCTGGGCTGGCCACGGCCTTGCAGAGGGCGTAGGCCTGCGGTGTCCTGGTGAGGATCATCCCGGGATGGTCGTGCAGGGTGTTGAGCGGTTCGAGGACCATCGTGAGGCCGTGCGGCTCGAGGATCGCGGCGGCCCGCTTGAGCGACTCGATCAGGTGGGCGGTCTGATACTGGAGGTCGAGCCGGGCGTCCAGGTGGCCGGGGACGACGGTCATCCACCGCGCTCGGACCCGCTTGGCCACCTCGACGGATTGCTGGATCTCCGTGAGGAACTGCGCCCGGTGGGCCGCTTCGCCGCTCGCGAGAGTTGGTTTGTCCCACCCGATGGTGTGGGCAACGAACACCCCCATCCGAATGTCGAGCCGCTCCATGGCGCCGGCGATCCGCTCCTGCTCCGCGAGCGGGCGCTCTCGCATGCCGTTGTCTTCGAGGGCGCGGAAGCCTTCGGCGGCGATGAACTCGAGTTGGGCGACCGCGTCCGGGCCGGCGTGGGCCCGGAACATCCCGAAATGGGGCGCATAGCTCAAATGGAACGGCCGGGCCTTGGGCTGTCTGTTCGGCAGCCGGGGCAGGGAGACCAGGGCGGCAGCGGCGCCTACGAACTGTCGGCGGCGCATCTCAGCCCTCTCCGAACTGGCGGTCGACCTTGGTTCGGCCGGGCATCGGCACCGGCGGCACCGCCAGCGGTCCGAGCTGCTTCATCCCCGGTGGTGTCAAGCTCTGGGGCGAGAGCAACACGTCGGCCCAGTTTATCACTTGCCCGGTATAAGCGGCCTCACGGACCATGATCGCGGTGAGGGTGCTCTCGGCCACTCGGCGGCCCTCGTTGAGCGGGGCACCGGCCCGAATGCTGGCGATCAGGTCGATATGCTCCTGAACGTACGGATTGGGTTTGGCGCCCTGGTAGGTGAATGGCGAGGCGCCGGTAATCGACCCCGACGGATCCGTGGCGCCCTTGGTCCCCTGAAATTGCTCGCCGACGTGATCCTCGCACCCGTCGATCTGGCGGCACATGCTGGCCACCCGGCCGCCGTTCGGATACTCGAGGTGGACGCTGAAGTGATCGAAGATGTGACCAAATTCGGGTCCGGTCCGCCATTGGCGGCCTCCGGTGCCGACTGCCTTGACGGGGGGACCGCCCATGACCCAGTTGGCGACATCCAAGTTGTGAATGTGCTGCTCGACCACATGGTCGCCGGATAACCAGGCGAAGTAGAGCCAGTTCCGGATCTGCCACTCGGTGTCCGACCACTCCGGCTTCCGGGCCGCGTGCCAGAGGCCGCCTTGATTCCAGTAGACTTGGCCCCCGACGATCTCGCCGATCGCGCCCTGGCGGATCTGTTCGATGGTCGCCCGATAGGCCGGGTCATGGCGTCGCTGGGTGCCGGCGACGATGGCCAGCCCTTTCTTCTGGGCCAAGTTGGCCGAGGCCATGATGGAGCGGACCCCGGTGGGGTCGACGGCCACCGGCTTCTCCATGAACACGTGTTTGCCCGCCGCGATCGCGGCGTCGAGATGGCGCGGCCGAAAACCGGGCGCGGTGGCGAGGATCACCACGTCGACACCGGAGTCGATGACCTTCTGATAGGCGTCGAAACCGACGAACGCATGACCGTCATCGACCGCGATCTTGGCCGCGAGGGTGGGGTCCTCCACGGCCACCTTGGCCAGGTTCTGGCGGCACGACGCGACCCGGTCGGCGGAGAGGTCGCCGATAGCCACCAGCCGGACCCCGTCGTTGCCGCGGAGACAGTCGTGGGCGGCCCCGGTCCCGCGACCGCCGCAACCGATCAGCCCGATCCGCAAGGTGGCGGCGGATTCCCAGGGCCAGGCAGTCGCCGGTTTGGTGAACGTCACCGCCGCGGCGGCGCCGACCGAGGCCTGAACGAATTGCCGTCGGTTCGGATCGACAAATGGGGTCATGGAGAGTGCCTCGGTACCACGTTAGGGTTCGCGGACGATTCGGAAGCCGACAAAAGGTCCATCGCTGAGCCACCAATTGCTCTTCGGAATCTGGGGGTCCCGCTCATTCCAGCTGGATTGCTGATTCATCCGGGCGGCTGGTCCAACCAGCGTGAGGGCGTCGCGCCACGAACCGCCTCTCACTACCAACCGGCCATCGGCCGTCGTGACCCATTCGGCCACGTTGCCGAACAGATCGGACACGCCGAGCTGATCGGCGCCCCGGGAACCGCCGGGGTGGGTGGTCCCCCCCGCGTTGCCGGCATGCCAGGCACGATCGCCGATCTGGGCGAGTGAGGCCATCGGCGCGCCGAGGTCCGCCGCCCGCTGCCATTCCGCCTCGGTCGGCAATCGGTACCGTTTCCCAGTGACGACGGAAAGCCACCCGCAGAAGGCCTCCGCCGCGGCGCGGGTGACGCTGATGACCGGGAAGTTGCGGTGGCCGAAGCCGTAGTCGGGATTGCCATAGGGTTTGGATGGGCCGGCCACCGCATCGGCCCCGGCCGGTGAGTATCGGGGCGACGGAGGCCGGCTCAGCGTGAACGCGTCGTAGGCGTCCCAGAGCACTTCCGTGCGGCCGAGCCAGAACGGCGTGACGAGGGCCGAGTCGGTCTGGCCCGGCAGCTGGACCGGGCCGCCCGGCACCTCCACCAGTTCGAATCGGACGAGCGTGCCGGGGATGCTGTCGGCGCTGACGGCCTGAGCCCGGGCCGGGGCGGCGAGAAGGATTCCGATGCCGACGAGCCGCGCCGGACCGAGGAAGAAATCGGGCCCGGCCGAGCCTATTACTTTGGACTCGCGAATGTCCACCGCTGCCTCGTTGTTCCTGTTGATGGCCGGAGCCGCTCAGGGCCCCGCTCGCTTCGTCTACTCAGAAATCCATCTGGGTGTCGAGGTGAGGGTCACCGGATATGCTCCAGACGATAGCACCGCACGGTCCGCGGCGCGAGCAGCCTTCGCCGAGGTGGCTCGGCTCGATTCGATGATGTCCGACTACCGAGCCTCGAGTGACGTTGCCGCCATCGCCCGGGCCGCGCCGGGGTGGGCCGTCGTCGGCCCCGAAACGATGGCGGTCATCACCGTGGCCCTCCGGGTCGCGGCCCGTTCCCGGGGCGCGTTCGATCCGACGATCGGCCCGCTGGTGGCCCTGTGGCGGGAGAGTCGGACGACCGGGCGACTCCCGTCATCCGAGGCGATCCGAGCGGCGAAGGCGTTGACCGGGTGGCGGGCCGTCGAGGTCGACCCCGAGCGCCGCGCCATTCGGCTCCGCCACTCGGGAATGCGGTTGGATCTGGGCGGTGTCGCCAAGGGCTACATCATTCAATCGGCCCTGGGGGTTCTCGCCAGCCACGGCGTGGCGTCGGCGATGATCGAGGCGGGCGGAGACCTGGCCGTCTCCGCGGCGCCACCGGGGGCCACCGGCTGGCGAATCGACTTGGCCACCAGCGACGAGAACCTTCGGCGGCAAGCCGGCGCTCTCACCAACGCGGCCGTCGCCACCTCGGGAACGGGAGAGCAGTTCGTCGAGATCGCCGGGCGCCGGTACGCCCATCTGATCAATCCGCGGACCGGGCTCGGGCTGACCGACCGGGTGACCACGACGGTGATCGGGGCGGACGCCGCCCTGGTCGACGCGGTCGCGACGGCGGCGAGCGTGCTCGGCAGTCGGCGGGGACCGGACCTCATTCGCCGACTCCCTTCCGTGGCCGGGTCCGTCGACTCGGGTCCTGCCTCAGGCGGGGCGGGCGAGGGCTCACGGCGGGGTTGGCGGCTTTGGCGGCGCCAACCCATATTCCCGATCCCAGAACGTCCCAGCCGGTGAATCCCCCGTTCGAAAAGGCCGTTCCATGAACGATCTCGACGCCATCTCCCGCTTCCGCCAGGAGACTCGCGCCTGGCTCGAGGCCAACTGCCCGCCCGAAATGCGCGGTCCCGCCGGCGAAGAGGATCAGTGCTGGGGCGGACGGCATTGCCAGTTCAGTTCCGACGCCCAGCGCGTTTGGCTCGAACGGATGGGGGCCCGCGGGTGGACGGTGCCGACTTGGCCGCGGGAATACGGCGGCGGAGGCCTCTCGTCCGACGAGGCCCGGGTCCTGGGCCAGGAGATGCGGGCCCTTGGTTGCCGCACGCCGCTGGTGAGTTTCGGGATCTGGATGCTCGGCCCGGCGCTCCTCAAGTTCGGGACTCCCGAACAGAAGCTCGACCACCTGCCGAAGATTGCCCGCGGGGAGATCCGGTGGTGCCAGGGGTATTCCGAGCCGGATGCCGGTTCCGACTTGGCGTCGCTCGCCACCCGGGCCGAGGACCACGGTGACCACCTGATCGTTACCGGCCAGAAGATCTGGACCAGCTACGCCGACCTGGCCGACTGGATCTTCTGCCTGGTGCGGACCGACGTCGAGAAGAAGCACGCCGGGATCAGCTTCGTGCTGTTCGACATGGCCTCGCCGGGCGTGAGCACCCGGCCCACCCTGCTCATCTCGGGGAAGTCACCGTTCTGTGAGACCTTCTTCGACAACGTCCGGGTCGACAAGCGGAACGTGGTCGGCGCGATCAACGCCGGCTGGGACGTCGCCAAATACCTCCTGACCCACGAACGCGAGATGCTCGGTGCCATGGGTGGCGCCGTCGACGCCAAAGCCGTCTCTCAGATTGCCGCCGACCGGATCGGCCTCGATGCCGACGGACGGCTGGCCGACCCGGTGCTTCGCGCGCTGATCGCCGAATTCGAGATCGATGAGGCCGCGTTCCGTCTGGCGGCCGAGCGGGCGATGGACCTCGTCAAGGTGCGCCAGGCCCATCCGGCGATGTCGTCGATGCTCAAATACTATGGCGCCGAGCTCAACAAGCGGCGTTGGGAGCTGATCGCCTCGATTCACGGCAGCGACGGCCTCGAGTGGGAGAGCGAGCGGTCCGGCCACGGCACCGTGCCGCGAACCTGGATCCGGGCCAAGGGCAATTCGATCGAGGGCGGCACCAGCGAAGTGCAGCTCAACGTCATTGCCAAGCGAATTCTCGAACTCCCGGGCGCCTGAACCTCATCGAGCGGACGATTCCATGGCACTCATTCTGACGGAAGAACAGAGCATGCTGCGCGACAGCGCTCGGGATTTCCTGGCCCGCGAGTCGCCGGTGACGGCTCTTCGGGCCCTCCGCGACGGCGCCGATCCGGACGGCTTCTCGCGGCCTCTCTGGCAGCGGTTCGCCGAGCAGGGTTTCTCCGGCGTGCTGGTGCCCGAGGCACTGGACGGGCTGGGCCTCGGGCATGTCGAAGCGGGCGTCGTGATGGAGCAGATCGGCCACCATCTCACCGCGTCGCCGTTCCTGGCCTCGAGCATCGTAGCCGCGACGGCCCTGAGGAACGCCGGCACTGACGCCCAGCAGCAGGCCTGGCTACCCCGGCTCGCCCGCGGCGAGGTGATTGCCACGTTGGCGGTCGACGAAGGCGGGAAACACCGGCCGGCCGCCACGGCCCTGGCCGCCACATCCAACGGCGATGGACTGGTGCTCGATGGCGCCAAGACGTTCGTACTCGACGGGCACGTGGCTGAACTGCTCATCGTGGCGGCCCGGACCGCCGGCCGGCCCGGCGACCCGAACGGGATCACGCTCTGCCTGGTGGAACGATCGGCGCCCGGGGTCGAGGTCGAGCGGACGGTGATGGTCGATGCCCACAATGCGGCGCGGATCGCCTTCCGGAAGGTGACAGTCGGTGCTGGAGCCACGCTCGGCCCGCTCCATGGTGGGAGCGCGGCGCTCACCGCGGCGCTCAATGCCGGACGGGCGGGGGCCGCGGCCGAGTTGCTTGGCGTCGGCGATGAGGTGTTCAGTCGCACGATCGGCTACCTCAAGGAGCGGCGCCAGTTCGGCCGGCTGATCGGCGAGTTCCAGGCCCTCCAGCACCGAGCCGCAGTGCTGTACACCGAACTCGAGATCACCCGCGCGGCGGTCATCAAGGCGCAGCAGGCCCTCGACCTCGACCCGACGACCGCGGGCGACATGGTGGCGGTCGCGAAGGCCCGGGCCGGCCGCACCGCCACGCTCGCCGTCCAGGAGGCGGTCCAGATGCACGGCGGCATCGGGATGACCGACGAATTCGAAATTGGCTTCTTCATGAAGCGGGCCCGGGTGCTACAAGAGCTGTTCGGGGACGCCAACTGGCATCTCGATCAGACCGCCCGGCGCCGGGGTTACTAGTCGCGACGCCACCCCGGCCGCTCCCATTGGATCGGCCCCTACTTCGCTCGTCCGGAGGAATCTTGTCCCGCGTTGCCTCAACTGTCGTCGCATTGGGTCTGGCCGTCCCGACGATCGGTTCGGCTCAACGGGCGAATCTCCTCGCCCCACGATGACCGACTGGTGAACGAGGTGCTACTGCTGACGGGTGGCGCGAGCCGGCGCTGACTGGAATAGCCTTCATGTTACCACGACCCAAGGGGATGAACGTGGCCACGATTCGGAGCCTCGCGATCGTACTGCTGGCACTCGTCGTTGCGCCGTGGTCAGCCCTCGGCCAATCCGGCCGGTACTCGCCGGCGGATCTCGATCAGCTGAAGAAAGACATCCAGGCTCTGCTGGATGTGGCCCGCGTTCCGGGCGCTTCGATCGCGCTCGTCACGGCCGACCAAGTGATCTGGACTGGCGGCTTGGGCAAAGCCGACGTGGCCCGCGCCGTGCCCGTCACCGACAGCACCCTGTTCCGGGTGGGCTCGATCTCCAAGTCGTTCACGGCGCTGGCTATCCTGACACTGGTGGAGCAGGGCCGGCTGAATCTCGACACGCCGATTCGCGAACTGGTTCCGAGTGTTGCGTTCACCAATCGCTGGGAGGGCACCCATCCCGTCACCATGGCCCACTTGCTGGAGCACACCACCGGATTCGATGACATTCACTTCGTCGAGGTGGGCAAAGACGACGACCCCGATATGACTCTGGCCCAGGGGCTGGCCTTCCACCCCCACTCGAGAATCAGCCGATGGCCGCCCGGGGTCCATATGTCATACGCCAACTCCGGCCCGCCGATGGCGGCGCTCGCGCTGGAGACCCTGACCGGGCAGACCTTCGAGACCTACGTGAAGGAGCACGTCCTTGAACCCCTGGGCATGGCCAACAGTACCTTCCGGTTTCCGGCCACCCCGGACCTGCTCGCCAAAGGCTACGCCGCCGACGGAAAGACCGAGACTCGCTACGACCACATCCTGTTCCGGCCGTCAGGAGCGCTGAATACCTCGTCGCGGGACATGAGTCGATTCCTTCGCATGATGATCAACCGCGGCCGACTCGATGGGACGCACCGGTTCCGGCCCGAGACCATCGCGAGGATGGAGCGGCCGACCACCACGCTGGCCGCCCGAGCCGGTCACGACTTCGGCTATGGGCTCGGGAACGAAGCTTCCATCGTCGCGGGGCACGTGTTTCACGGCCACGGTGGCAGCACGAGCACCGGGTTCATCTCGACGTACGCCTACTCGACGGAGCTCGGTGTCGGGTACTTCGTGTCGACCAACATGATCAGCGGCCAGCTGCCGGCCATCGCCAAGCGGATCGGGGAGTTCCTGGCGGCCGGCCGGGTCGCCACGAAGGCCCCTCCAATCCGCCTGAACCCCGCCCAGCTCGCGCCCGTGGCTGGGTTCTACCAGCTGGCGACCCCTCGCAACCAGTTCCTGAATTTTCTGTACCGGTTCGCATGGCTTTGGCAGGTGCGGGAGGAAGACGGTCGGTTGTTCCGTAAATCCCTGCTGGGCAGCGAGAAGACGGAGTTGATTCCCGTCAGCGAGGACGCTTTCCGTACTGAGGATCAGCCCGTTGCGACGCTGTTTCTGGTGACCGACGAGCGGGGAACCACCTATCTGCAGAGCGGTTTCGAGGGCCAGATGCGGAAGATTTCCGCGCTGAGCGCGTGGATTCAGCCCGTGGCCGCGGGCCTCGCGTTGCTGCTGATGCTCAGTTCAGTTCCGTTCGGCCTCGTGTGGCTGGTTGCCCGGCTGTTGGGCCGGATGAAGCAGGTTCCCGGCAATCACGTGTGGCCTCAGTTTCTCGCCTCGGTCAGCCTGTTTGGCGGGTTCCTCCTGGCAGTCATGAACCTGAAGGTCATCGACGACCTGGTCCGCATCTCGGTCTCGACATTGGCCCTCTTTCTCGGAACGCTCGCGTTCGCCCTGCTCAGCGCCTATCTGGCTTTTCGGTTGGTTCGCCCGGCGCCGACGCCCGTGGGCCCGGTCCTGCGGAACTGGTCCCGCATCGTGTCCATTGCGTGTATCGGCATCGCGATATTCCTGATGAGCGAAGGTGTCATCGGGTTGAGGTTGTGGGCCGACTGACGTCGCTCGGCGAACGACGCGGTAGCATCGCGGGCCGACACCACAACCCTATTATTGCTAGGTCCCGGCTGAGTCACGAAATTCGGTCGGGGCGATGCCGCGCGGCGTCACCTCGTTACTTCGGAGGATTCAATGCCCCGCACTACCTCGACGGTCGTCGTCCTGTGTCTGGCCGTCCCGACGGTCGCTCTGGCTCAACGGGCGGATATTCTCGATCAACTGGGGCTCGCGGGGGTCGCCCGACTCGAGCGAATGATCATGGTACCGATGCGGGACGGGGCCCGGATGTCCACCGCCGTCATCCGGCCCGCCGCCGACGGAGCCAAACGGCCGACGATCTTCATCCGCACTCCGTACCTCAAGGAGAACGAACTGCTCGGCTCCCGCGAGCTCTACGGCGCCGCCGTCCGCCGCGGGTATGCGATCGTGGTCCAGAACGAACGGGGCACCGAGTGGTCCGAGGGGCGGCACCGGTTTCTGACCGGCGCCCGGAACGACGGGTACGACGCGCTCTCCTGGATCGCCGCCCAGCCGTGGTCCAACGGGCGGGTCGGTACCATCGGCTGCTCCTCGAGCGCCGAGCACCAATTAGCGCTGATGGCCACGAACCACCCGGCGCACCGGGCCGCGATTCCGATGTCTCCTGGCGCAGGTATCGGCGCGATTCCCGGGGTCTCGACCCAGGGACTCTTCTACAAAGGCGGGGTTCCCCAACTCGGCCCCTGGGCTGGGTGGTACGCCGGCTTCGGCCATGTGAATCGGCCCAAGATGCCGCGAGATGTCTCCCAGGACGAACTGATCCGCCTCGCGGATTACTACTCGCCTAACCCCAAGCCGGAGGCCGACCGATACGGCCTCCCGTCGGTCAGCGGCGCCATGCAGGGAAAGGGTGACGTCGGCGGCGCGCTGGCGTACTTGCCAAGCGGCGACGTGCTCCGGCAGGCGGGGGTTCCCGAGACCGACTTCGACATGTTCATGACCATGTCACCCACCGACGTTCGGTGGCTCGCCATTGACTTCATCCGCGACGGCGACCGCCCCAAGGTTCCCGCGCTCTACGTCAACGGCTGGCATGACGTCGGGGCCTTCGAAACCGTCAAGCTCTATGAGTATGTGCGCGACACGCCGAACCAGTACCTCATCATGGCGCCGACCTCCCATTGCGCCATGACGCGCGCCACCGCCGACTACCAGACCGGTGAGCGGCCGATCGGGAACGCGGCCCAGCCGTATACCGACATCTTCCTGGCGTGGTTCGATCACTGGCTGAAGGACGGGCCCGCCGACGTGCTCAACCGCCCCAAGGTGCAAGCGTTCCTGGAGGGCGGGAACCGGTGGCTTGCCCTGCCGTCGTTCCCGGTTCCGGACGCCAAGCCAACCAAGTTCTATCTCTCGAGCACGGGCCGGGCCCAGAGCCTCAAAGGGAATGGCCTGCTGACACCCGAGCCGTCCGTCGGCTCCACGCCGGACAGTCTGGTCTCCGATCCGAAGAATCCGGTCCCCTCCCGGGGCGGCGGTTGCTGCGACCGGGACGCGGTCCGCGACCAACGCCCGGTCGAGGCCCGGTCCGACGTGCTGGTGTATTCAACCGCGCCGCTGATCCGTGGTCTTTCCGTCATGGGCGAAGTCACCGGAACCCTCTTCGTCTCGTCCTCGGCCCTCGATACGGATGTCATGGTCAAATTGATCGACGTGTACCCGGACGGCCGGGCCTTCAATCTGTACGATGCGGCCCTTCGGCTCCGCTACCGCGAGGGCTTCGACCGGCCGGCGCCGCTCGTGCCCGGGAAGGTCTATCCGGTTGAAATTTCTGGGTTGGTCGCGGGGAACTACTTTGCGCCTGGACACCGGATTCGGATCGAGATCGCCGGGTCGAGCTTCCCCGGCTTCGAGCGGAACCTCCAGACCGGCGGGCGGAACTACGACGAGAAGGTCCCAGTGGTGGCGGTGAACCGGATCCACCCGGGGTCCTTCTTCACCTTCCCCGTCATCGATCCGAAGTAGGGCTGAAAACTCGAGCCGCATCCGACGAGCCATTTGCGTCCGATCCCACCTTCGATGCCAATTGGTTCAACGCGGAAGATCGGGCCGAGCCCGAAGCCTTCTCCGTCGACGCCAAGGACTGCCGAATCGCCGAGATCCGGCTCCCCGACACCCACGCCACCGCTCCAGTTGGTCGAGGTACGCCCGTGCCAACGGGTAGCTCGCCGGTCCAGACATGCTTGGGCTGACGCTTGGCGTCGGGGTACTCGAGCTTGGGTCAGCTCGAAGATGTCGAGGCCTGTCGCGCTGCTAGAGCGAATCATCGAGGCGAGCAGCAATCCAGACGACATGGTGCTCGACCCCATCTGCGGATGCGGAACGACCGTCGAAGCGGCCCAGAAACTCGGCCGGAAGTGGATCGGCACCAAGGGCGGCAAGTTGGAGGCAACCGACGTTCGGGACCTCCGAGGCGTCCGGGGGCCGCGAGAAGGCGGACATCGGGGTCTTGTTGAGTTTCGAGGCCCCGACCAAGCCCATCTGGACCGACGCGGCTTCGGCGGGGTCACCACCGAGAACTCCAGGCCCTTGACGATGCCCCCGGGGGGGGGGGGCACC
>JANMHX010000094.1:0-2289 GCA_031375485.1 Gemmatimonadota bacterium
GCGCGCGGCATTGATCCATCGACAGCCGGGCTCAGTGCCCTCGACGAGCTCTGGGACGAGGCCAAGCGGCGGGAACGAGCCGGCGCGTGAGAGTTCCACTGGGATTGGCCACGTTGGCGGCGGCGTGCGCGGGGTCCGCGCCCCCGGCGGCGGTCGAGGTCCGTCCGGCCGATTGCCGGGCGGTCGACTCCGCGGCCGGGCAATGGCGGGCCGCGATTTTCATTGATGGGGTCCGGGTCGGCGATCACCTCATGGCCCGGCGCGAGCAGGTCGAGCCGGAAGCCTTCGAGCTGACCGATCCCGAGCCGCCCCGGCTTGCCGCGCTCCGGCCCGAGACGATCGACTTGTTGCAATTCACCCGCGGCCCGGACGCCGAAACCGCGCTAGGCCTCTGCCCCGGCTACGTCGGGTGGCTCGTCACGACCAAGCCACCGCGTTAGGGATACAGCCGGTGGATCTGCCGGGGGAAGGCGATGGTCTCCCGGATATGGGGCACGCCGCAGATCCACGCCACCGTTCGTTCCACGCCGAGTCCGAAGCCGGAATGGACGAAGGTGCCGTACCGGCGAAGGTCGAGATACCAGCCATACGCTTTCGGGTCGAGCCCCTGAGCCTCGATCCGAGCCAGCAGCCGGTCCGGATCATCCTCCCGCTGTGACCCCCCGATGATCTCCCCGTAGCCTTCGGGGGCCAAGCAGTCGTTCCCCAGCACCGTTCTCGGGTCGGCGGGGTTTTCCTTCATGTAGAAGGCCTTCACCGCCTTCGGGTAGTTCATCACGAAGATCGGCCGGTCGTATTCTTTGCAAAGCAGGGTCTCGTCATCGCCGCCGAGATCCTGCCCCCAGGTGAGGTCGGACCCAAGTTGGTTGAGCCGGGCGACGGCGTCCGTGTAGGTAATGCGAGGGAAAGGCGGAAGCACCCGTTCGAGCGCCGCCGTGTCCCGTTCCAATTCCTTGAGCTCGGCCTGACACTTGTCGAGCGCTCGGGCCACGAGAGAGCTCACGAATTCTTCTTGGAGCTGCATGTTGGCTGCGGAATCCGCAAAGGCCACTTCCGGTTCGACCATCCAGAACTCGGTCAAGTGACGCCGGGTTTTCGACTTCTCGGCCCGAAAGGTCGGTCCAAAGCAGTAGACTTTACCGAGCGCGGCACAGGCGGCCTCGACATACAACTGCCCGGTCTGGGCGAGATAGGCCTGGCCGAGGTCGAAGTACTCGGTCGAAAAGAGATTGCCTGCCTCCTCCCCGATGCTGCCGGTGAGGATCGGCGTACTGACGTGACAGAAGCCGCGCCGGTCGAAGAAATCGTGAATCCCCAAGAACACTTGGTGGCGAACCTTGGCGATGGCAACTTGCTTGCGGCTTCGAAGCCAGAGGTGGCGATGCTCGAACAAGAACGAGGTGCCGTGCTCTTTCGGCGAGATCGGAAAGTCGACGCTCGGCCCGAGAATCTCGAGGTCGGTCACGCTCAACTCGGCACCGCCCTCTTGGCGGGCGTCGAGCCGGACGGTTCCGGTCACGGTGACCGACGTCTCGAGCGTCAGGGCCAGGGCCCGGTTCCAGATCTCCTCGGACACGTCCCGCTTCGAGACGACGCATTGGACATAGCCGGAGCCATCGCGGACCACGACGAACGCGATCTTACCGCTCGATCGGGTCGTGGTCACCCACCCTCGGATCGTGACCAACTGGTCCGGCAGCCCCGACAAGTGGTCAATTCCTGCGTACGTCATACCGGTTTTCCGTTCGTTCGGGTGCCTATTGTACCGGGGAGGCGAAGGCGGGGTCAATTGGCCGGGGGCCCCGACCTGTGCAAGACGGGGGAGGCCGGACCGTCATCAGCAGGTAATCCCGAGAGTTGCCGGGCGTCAATAAACCATACAGTGATTCATTTTTCGCGTCTTGCGGTGTTGGCGGATCTGACCAATGTTTGGGTCGCCAGCATCTTGGTGCCGTTCCGGAGATACGGCCCTGGTGGCCGGCCGATCCACCCCTCGAGCCTTGAGAGGTCGTCTGATGTCCTCGCAGCACATGCAAGCCCGTTTGAAGTCCGAACACACGCTCCGGTATCCCCGCCTGTCGCCCAACATGTGGTACGAGGTCTCGCCGATTTTCCCAGGGGTCACGACGCGCCGAGTCGACATTTTCGGCCGACGCATCACCCGGATTCGGACGGCCCGCGACTACGAAACGGTTCAGGCAGCGCATTTCGATTTCCGAACCCGGCCCGTCGAGGAGGAGCAAACCGCCGGGGTCATGTAGCACCCGGGTTCGAGTCCGACCCCGCGCA
>JANMHX010000117.1:0-6650 GCA_031375485.1 Gemmatimonadota bacterium
GCCGCCGGCGGCGGCCGAAGGGTAAGGGACCTCGCTCGGTTTTCTCGGGTTTCTAAGAGGCACCCCGCCGCGCAATGACCCTTGGGTTGTTCGCGGCGGCATCGTAATCAGGACGTGACTCGGCACGATGCCGGGTTGGTCGAAGACAAACTTCTCAACGAATACTCGGCGGTCATGAGCTACAAGGCGAATTCCAAAGACATCAGTGAACTGCGGGCCCGGACGGGCGCCGGCATCGGCGATTGCAAGGCGGCGCTCGAAGAGTCCCATGGCGATATGGAGAAGGCCGGCGAGTCGCTTCGGAAGAAGGGCATCGCCAAGGCCGAAAAGCGGGCGGGCCGGACGGCCGCCCAGGGCCTCGTGGTCGTCGAGTTGGCGGCCAATGGATCCGCCGGCGGCATGGTGGAGCTCAACTGCGAGACCGATTTTGTCGCCAAGACGGACGACTTCTTGGCCCTCGCCAAGGACCTTGGCAAGCACGTCGCGGCCCATGCGCCGGACGGCGTCGGAGCCGCCGGTTCCATGGACGCCCAGCCGTTCCGCGACAGCACGGTCTCCCTGGCCGTCAAGACGGTGTCCGGGAAGACCGGCGAGGCGATGACGTTGGCTCGGTTCGCCCGGTTCACCGAGCCGCACGGCGTCGTGGTCTCCTACCTCCATCACAACGGTCAGGTTGGGGTCTTGCTCGACGTCGAAGGCCCCGCGGGTGAGGCCCTGGCCACCCTGGCCAAGGACGTCGCGCTGCATATCGCCTCGGCGGATCCGATGGGGATTTCCGATGCCGACATTCCGGCCGATGTGCTGGGGCGCGAGCGCCGGATTTTTGAGGAGCAAGTGGCGGCCGAGGGCAAGCCGGAGGCCATTCGCGGCAAGATCGTCGACGGCAAGATCCGGAAGTTCGTGGCCGAGCGGACCCTGACGGGACAACCATTCGTGAAGGACGAGAGTCAAACGGTCGGTGAGATGATCCAAGCCGCCGCCAAGCAGTTGGGCGGGGCGATCGTCGTCAAGCGGTTTGCGCGGTTCAAGGTGGGCGAGGGCTGATGGCGTTGGCCTACCGCCGGGCTCTCCTCAAGATCTCGGGAGAGGCCTTGGCAGGCGATCGCGGCCAGGGCCTCGACTATGGGGTCGTCGAGGGCTTGGCCGGCCAGATCAAGGGCGTCCACGCCCAGGGCATTCACGTCGGGCTCGTGGTCGGGGGCGGTAATATCGTTCGAGGGACCCACGCCAGTAAGGAAGGGCTCGACCGGGTCAACGCCGACTACATGGGCATGTTGGCCACCGTCATCAATGCCCTGGCGCTTCAGGATATCTTGGAGAAGATGGGCGTCCAGACCCGGGTCATGACTGCCATTCGGATGGAATCGCTGGCCGAGCCGTATATTCGACGGCGGGCGGTTCGGCATCTCGAAAAGGGTCGGCTGGTCATTTTCGCCGGGGGGACCGGGAATCCGTTCTTCTCGACCGACACCGCGGCCGTGCTCCGCGCCCTCGAAATCGAAGCCGAGGTTATTCTCAAGGCCACCGGCGTTGACGGGATCTACACCGGCGACCCGAAAAAAGATCCCAACGCGACCTTCATCCCAGAACTGTCGTTTCAAGAGGCGATCGTGAACGGCTACGCGGTCATGGATGCGAACGCATTCGGTCTCTGTAAGGACAACAAGTTGCCGATCGTGGTGTTCAACATCAACAAACCCGGTGCCATCGCTCGGGTCCTCTCGGGCGAGCGGGTTGGGACAATCGTGCGATGAGTACTATCCCGGAATTCGTGAAACATGCCAAGGAAGGCATGCAGAAGGCCGTCGAGAACGCCAAGAAGGAGTTTACCGGCATTCGGAGCGGCAGGGCCAGCACCCATCTGCTCGATGCGGTTCGCGTCGAGGCGTACGGCGGGCATGTGCCGATGAACCAGGTTGGGCTGGTGTCGGCGCCGGAGCCCAGGATGCTGACCGTTCAGCCGTTCGACAAGTCGCTGATGACCGCGATCGAGAAGGCGATCCGGGAGTCGCAACTCGGGCTCAACCCATCGACCCAGGGCAACCTGATCCGGATTCCGATTCCCGCGTTGTCGGAAGAACGGCGGAAGGACCTGGTCAAGGTCATTCACAAATTGGCCGAAGAGGCTCGGGTGGCAATTCGCCACGCCCGGACCGAAGCCTTGCAGAAGGTCAAGAAGATCGAACGCGTGTCCGAGGACGAGAAGTCCCGGGCTGAGAAGGACATCCAGAAAATCACCGACGAGCACACCAAGCTGATCGATCAGTTGATCCATACTAAAGAAGCGGAGATCATGGAGGTTTGACCGCCTCCGCGGACGAGCTGCTCAGCCGCCTCAAGGTCCAGGGCGCCGTACCCGGGCACGTGGCCGTCATCATGGACGGCAACGGGCGCTGGGCCAAGCGCCGGGAACTTCCCAGAACGACGGGGCATCAGGCCGGCATGGCCTCGGTCCGCCGGATCGTCGAATCCGCGATCGAAGCCGGGGTCGAGACCCTGACCCTGTTCGCCTTCAGTCAAGAAAACTGGCAGCGCCCCCCCGAAGAGATTGACGCCCTGATGGCGCTGCTCCAGGAGTACGTGTCGACGCAATCGGCCGAGCTTCGCGGCCAGGGCGTCCGGGTCCGGATGCTGGGCGACCTGTCCCGCCTGTCGGAGGCGGCCCGCCGGGCCGTCGACTTCGTCGAGGGCGCCACGGCGGCGGGCGATACCCTGGCGCTCAATATCTGCATCTCGTACGGGTCTCGGGCTGAATTGGCGCATGCAGCCCGGCTGATTGCCGAGGACGTCGCGGCCGGCCGGCTCCGGCCGGAGGACGTGACCGAGACGTCGATTGCGGAGCGCCTCTACACGGCGCCGTGGGGCGATCCGGATCTGCTGATCCGGACTTCGGGTGAGTTCCGGATTTCGAACTTCTTGCTCTGGCAACTGGCGTACGCGGAACTGTACGTCACGCCGACCCTCTGGCCGGACTTCGGGCGGGACGACTTCTTCCTGGCCCTGCTCGACTACCAGCGGCGCGACCGCCGTTTCGGGCGCGTCTCCACCTCCTGACGGACGGGCGGCCCATGTCGAACCACCTCCAGCGGGTCCTGTTCGCCGTGGTCGCCATCCCGATCGCGATCGGGATCGTGTACTGGGGCGGCCTGCCGCTCGCCCTTCTGGTCGCGGTGATCGCGGCGCTCGGGGCCCACGAACTCGTCTCCATTGCCCGGCGGCAGCAAATCGAGCCGCTGTGGCGCCATGCCCTGATCTTCAGCGCCCTGATTCCGCTCGGCGTTTGGGTCAGTTACGGTGGCGCCCTGCTGACGTGGGGAGGACTGGACTGGGCCGCCGCGTTGCCGTCGACCTGGTTTGCGTTGGCCGGCACCGTCATCTGGGTCATGACGGCCACCCTGATCCGCCGCCGGCCGTCCGAACGGCCGTTAGGCGCCGCCAGCGTCACGCTGTTGGCGCCGCTGTATTGCGCCGTGTTGCCCAGTTTCCTTCTGGGGATTCGGTATGCCACCGGTCCAGTCGCGAGTTGGCCGGCCACCTGGGCGGTGTTCTTCCCGCTGGTCGTCACCTGGATCTGCGACAGCGCCGCCATGTATGCCGGCAAGTCGATCGGGGGGCCGAAGCTCGCGCCGACGGTCAGCCCCGGGAAGACCCGAAGCGGGTCGGTGGCGGGCTTGGTTGGCGGAGTGGTGGCGGCGGTCATCTTCAATCGGGTGGCGATGATCCCGTCGGGTTTCGCCATTTCCGATCTCCAGGCGGTCGGGTTCGGGGCGGTCTTGTCCGTGGCGGCCCAAGTCGGCGATTTGGCCGAGTCGCTCTTCAAGCGCGAAGCCGGGGTCAAGGACTCGAGTCATTTGATTCCGGGGCATGGCGGGGTCCTCGACCGGTTCGACGCGTTGTACTTCGTGGTCCCCGTCGCCGCGATGCTGTATCGCGTGTTCGGCCTCCTGTAGTGCAAGGCGTCGCGGTGCTCGGATCGACCGGCTCGATCGGGTGCGCCACTCTCGAGGTGCTCCGCCGTCATCCGGACCGGTTTCGGGTGGTGGCGCTGACGGCCGGCACCAACCAGGCGGCGCTCGACGCCCAGGTCGCCGAGTGGCGTCCGGCCTCTGCCGGTCTCGCCAACGGAACCCCGGCCGCGCTGATCGAGGCCGCCACCCGGCCCGATGCCGACATCGTCGTCAACGCCGTGGTCGGATTCGCCGGACTCGAGGCGACGCTCGCGGCGCTCAGGGCGGGGAAGCGAGTGGCGCTCGCGAACAAGGAATCACTGGTGGTGGCCGGCGAGCTGGTCGAACGGGCCCGGATCGAAGGCGGCGGCGAACTCGTTCCGATCGACTCCGAGCACAGCGCGGTGCTGCAGTGTCTGGCCGGCGCCGCGAGCCCGGTCTCCCGGCTGATCCTGACCGCCTCGGGCGGGCCGTTTCGGGACTGGCCCGCCGGTCGCGTGGCGGCGGGCACGGTCGCCGAGGCCCTCAAACATCCCACGTGGCGGATGGGCAGCAAGATCACCGTCGATAGTGCCACGCTGGCGAACAAGGCCATGGAAGTGATCGAAGGTCACTTTCTTTTCCAGCTGCCGTACGACGCGATCGAGGCGGTCGTCCATCCCCAGAGCATCGTCCATGCGTTCGTGGAGTTCGCTGACGGGAGTGTCCTCGCGCAGTTGGGATTTCCGTCGATGGAGCTCCCGATCTTGTACGCCCTCACGTATCCCGATCGGCTCCCTGATGGCGGGGTGCGCCGGTTCGATCCGGTGGCGGCGGGGCCGTTGACCTTCGAGCCGATCCGGGCCGAGGTGTTCCGGGCGTTTGCGGTGGGGATTGCCGCGGGCCGGGCGGGCGGGACGGCGCCGGCGGTATTTAATGCCGCCAACGAGGTGGCAGTGGCGCGGTTCCTCGAGGGCGGGTTAGCCTTCGGGCGCATCGCCGAGGTGATCGAGGCCGTCCTGGCCCGGCACTCGGTGAGCCGGGTCGATCAGTTGGCGGATGTCCAGGCAGCCGATCGCTGGGCCCGGGTCGAGGCTGCCAAGGAAATCGGATAAATCAGGATGGGCTTAACGGTCATTTCGACCCTGGTGGTCATCGGGGTCTTGGTCTTTGTGCACGAGGCCGGTCACTTTCTCGCGGCGAAATGGGCCGGGATCTACGTGCATCGGTTCTCCCTGGGACTCGGGGCTCCGATCAAATGGTTGTCGTTCCGCCGGGGCGAAACCGAGTACTCGGTGTCGTGGCTGCCGCTGGGTGGCTACGTGAAGATGGCGAGTGCGCTCGAAGAGGGTGCCGGCGGGTCGCTCGAGGGCGGCAAGGAGACCGGCGTCGAGGTCCCGCCGGACCGGATGTTCGAGTCGAAACCGGTGTGGGTCCGGATGATCGTCATCTTGGCGGGCGTCGTCATGAATGCCGGCTTCGCCTGGCTGATCCTGTCCGGGGTCCTCTACGTCAACGGGGTGCAGGTCACCCCGGTCACCGCCATTGGGTCCGTCGATACCGCCGGGCTGCCCCAAGGCGCCAGGGCGCTCGCGAGTCTTACGTTAGGCGATACGATCGTGACCGTCGACGGGACCCCGGTTCGGTCGTGGGAGGCCTACCTCCGGCGGGTAGTAGAACCGGTGGGCGACTCGGTGCGGATCGGTCTCGCGAGCGGCCGGACGGTTGCCATTGCGGCCGGGTCGATGGATGATCGCCGGGCGACCGCCCGGGCCGTCCGGCCCCTCCTGCCCCCCGTGATCAGCGAGGTCGTGGCCGGGCGGCCCGGGGCCAAAGCCGGCTTGGCGGTCGGCGATACCGTCCTCGCGTTCGACGGCGTCCCCGTCACCCAATGGCTGGGCATGGTGGGCCAGATCGAATCGCGGGCCGACCGCGAGACCGAGATTCTGGTGGGCCGCCCTACCGGTCGGGTGACGATCCGGGCCACCCCGGCGCTGGAGCAGGTCAAGGACTCGGTGACGGGGGCCACCCGGGCGGTGGGCCGGTTGGGGATTGCCGGGCCGGCTCAGCCGGAAGCCCGAGAGCCCGTGGCGCTCGGCGCCGCCCTCGTGCAGGGGGGCAAGCAAACCTGGTTCGTGGCCACCCGGATCGTCGGCACGGTCCAAGGCTTGTTCGCGGGCCGAATTTCGACGCGGGAAGTCGGCGGCCCGATTGCGATCGGGATTGCCGCCGGTGAGAGCGTTCGGAGGGGCGGGGAGGACTTCCTGTTCTTCATGGCGCTGATTTCCGTCAACCTGGCCGTGATCAACCTGCTGCCGATTCCGATTCTCGACGGCGGCCAGTTCCTCTTCCTGCTGGCCGAAGCGGTGATGCGGCGGCCGGTGACGGGGCGAGTCCGGGAATGGCTGACCATGGCCGGGCTGGTGGCGATCGCGATGCTCATGGTGCTCGCTTTCTCGAATGACATTCGCCGTTTGCTTGGCTTCTAACTGAACTTCCCCGAGGGAATTCCGATGATGTCTCGATGGCTGGTGGTGCTGGTCTTCGCGGCCGGGGGTGTCGTGCCCGGTGCGGCTCAAACCGACGCCGCACTCGCGCGGGCGCGGCGGATTCTCAAGGCGTCACCGTTGGTCGACGGCCACAATGATCTCCCGATCGTGATCCGGGAGGACGCCAAGGCTCCCGGCGATGTTGCCGCCTATGACCTCCGGCACCGGACCCGGG
>JANMHX010000151.1:0-6307 GCA_031375485.1 Gemmatimonadota bacterium
ATATATATATATATTAGTCGGCGAGGAAGACGTCATCGGAGCTCTGAGTCAGGATTCGGTTCAACAATTCGAGCACGGCTTGGGTATGCCGGGGCTCGGTGGTACGAATCCAGTCGTCGTTGCTGCACTCGAGCCGCTCCCAGTACCGGGCGAATCGTCCGGCCATCTGCTCGACCCATACTTCCGGCGTGATCGCGTGCTTCAGGGACATCTCGATCACGCTTTGGGAATTCTCGTCCATGCCCATCAGGAAATGGACGTCGTCGCCTTGGAGTCGGCGGTACCGGGCAATGGCATCGGCGCCGATCTTCTCGAGGGCGTGGCCGAGGTGGGGATCGCCGTTGGAATAGTCGATGGCGGTGGTGAGGAAATACTTGGCCACGTCAGGGCTCCGAGGATTCGGGCGGAGTATTGGGTTCGCCCGGGCCGGCACCGGGGCCCCGGCCCCGACGGCGGCGGCGGCGTTTGGACCGCTTCGGCGGCTGATTCGGGTCGGCCGGGGCCGCTGACTCCGCGGGGGCCGGCGCTGGGGCTGGAGCTGGAGGTGGCGGCGCCGGTCTTGGCTTCCGTTCGGCGCGGCCCTCGGCGGCCCGCGGGGTTTCGGGACGGTTTGGACGGGGGGGACGTTCCCGCCGTTCGGCGGTGCGCGGGGGTGGGGCCGTTGGGGCCGCCGGGACGCCGAGGGTTGCCGGCGCCGGCGCCGGCGCGTCGCCCGCGGCGGCGATCTCTTCCTTGAGGTCGGCGAGCAGGATCGTCCGCGGTCCCTGCTCGTCGCCCCGGAGGAAGACCCGCTCCCGGAAAATGTCGATGGCAATCACCTTCTCGGTGCCCCGGGCGGTTCGAACGATCTTGCCCTCCTTCGGGAATCGCTTCCGGGTCGCCACGTAGAACTCATGCTCGTACTTGAGGCAGCAGAGCAGTCGTCCACACCCGCCCGAAATCTGGGCCGGGTTGAGCGACAGGTGCTGGTCCTTGGCGAGTGCCAGGCTGATCGGGTCGAGCGACCGGAGCCAGGTCGAGCAGCAGTATTCCTTGCCGCAGCGGCCGACGCCGCCTAACCGGGCGGCTTCGTCGCGCACCCCGATTTGCCGAAGCTCGATCCGGGTCTTGAACGTGGTCGCGAGATCGCGGACCAAGTCCCGGAAGTCGACTCGTTTTTCGGAGGTGAAATAGAAGGTGAGCTTCTTCCGGTCCCATTGCCACTCGGCATCCGAGACTTTCATCTCGAGCTTGTGGTGCCGCACCCGCTCGACGGCCCGGATCCGGGTACTATCCTCGGAGCGGCGGAGGTCGTTGGCGGCTTTGATGTCGTCTTGGCTGGCCACCCGGATGACCGGGCGGGAGGCCACCGGGATGTCGCCGCCGACGGCGCAGCCACTGCACCCGGACGCGCATTTCTTCTCGGCGGTCTCGCCGGTGATCCCGACCCGGCCGAAATCGACGCCCCGGTCGGCCTCCACGATGACCGGCTGATGGAGATGGAGCCGATCGGCGTCCTCGGGCCAGAGGAAGTAATCTTTGCGGTTGCCTTTGAACCGGACTTCGACCGTAGTGGGCATCAGACTTCCGTGAACGCTCCCATCGCCCCGTATTTGTCGGCCCGGCGCCGGACGAGCTTGTCGGGACGGACCTTGCGGAGTTCGGCGACGTGACGGGCCAAGGTGTCACGGAGCGCCTCGCCGGTGGCCTCGGGGTCCTGGTGGGCGCCCCCCAACGGTTCGGGGATGACCTCGTCAATGATCTTGAACTTGAGGAGGTCGCTCGCCGTGATCTTGAGCGCTTCGGCGGCCCGTTCTCGTTGGGTCGCGTCTTTCCAGAGAATGGCCGCGCACCCCTCGGGGGTGATGACCGAGTAGGTCGAATGTTCGAACATCAGCACCCGGTCGGCCACCGCCAGCGCCAGGGCGCCGCCGGAGCCGCCCTCGCCGATGATGCAGGTGACGATCGGGGTGGGGAGCGACGCCATTTCCAGGATGTTGGTGGCGAGCGCCTCCGACTGGCCCCGCTCCTCGGCCCCGATGCCGGGATAGGCGCCCGGGGTATCGACCAAGGTGATGACGGGCGCGTGAAACCGGGCCGCCAATTTCATCAGGCGAAGGGCTTTCCGGTAGCCTTCGGGGTGGGGCATCCCGAAATTGCGCTTGATGTTCTCGCGGGTGTCCCGGCCCTTTTGGTGGCCGATGACCATGACGGATTGGCCCCGGAGCCGGGCCCAACCGCCGACGATGGCGAGGTCGTCCCGGTACAGGCGGTCGCCGTGGAGCTCGATGAAATCGGTGAAGATCGATCCGAGGTAGTCCATGGTGGTGGGGCGCTTGGCGTGCCGCGCCACCAGCACCCGCTGAATCGGGGTCAGGTTCTGGTAGATCTCCTGCTTGAGCGTCGTCAGCTTGGCCTGGAGGGTGCCTAACTCCGCGGCCATGTCGATCTGTCGATCTTCGCCGACGCGCTGCAATTCCTCGATCTGGCGATCGAGTTCCGCGAGCGGTTTTTCAAACTCAAGCGTATAGATGCCCATGATGTCCTATCCGGCTCGGATCAGTCGTACGGCGTCGGCGCCGAGGAGCGTGCGGAGCGAGAGTACCAGTTCTTCGTTCGGGTTGACCCGGAGCCGGCGCGACCTGAGCTTGGCCGTTTCGCCGTTGCCGTCGGACCATTCAATATAGACCGGCGCGGGTCCGGCGTGTTCCGCGCAGAGGGCGGCGATGGCCCGGATCCCCTCCGCCGGGGGCGGGCTCGGCTGGCCCCACCGAATCGAGACCGCCACCGCGCCGCTCTTCCGAAAGTCGATCAGCGGTTTCGACGATTCCACCACGAACGGGGCCCGGTCTTCGCCCCGGTCCCGTTGGCTGTAGCCGCCGGTCAGCAAGAGACAGGCGTCCTCGAAGATGGCCTGGTTCTGCTGGGCCCACGCCTCCGGGAAGACGATGGCCTCGGCGGTGCCGTGAAAGTCTTCGAGGGTGAGCCGGGCGTACTCCTTCCCGGTCTTCTTCGAAATCTGCCGCTTGATGCCGGTTACGACCGCTCCGATGGTGACCTGTTGCTCGCTCCACGTAAACAAGGTGGCCGTGGTCCGAGTCCCGAAGAGCTCGACTTCGCTCTTGAACGGCGCCAGCGGGTGGCCCGAAATGAAGAAGCCGATGATCTCCTTCTCCCGGGCCAGCCGCTCGGCTTCGGGCCAGGGCGGAACGTCCGGGAGTGCGGTCGACTTGGGCTCGGTCTTCTGGGCTTCGGCAAACAGGGACTCCTGGCCGGTCTCCTTTTCCTGGTGGAGAAGTTGCGCTTCGCCGAGCACCGTGTCGAGGGCCGCCATGAATTGGCTTCGGTGGCCGGCCAGGGAGTCGCATGCCCCGGCCGCAATCAGCGATTCGATGACCCGCTTGTTGCAAAGCCTAAGATCGATCCGGTTTCCCAGGTCGTGGAGGGTCTCGAGCCGGTGACCCTCCCGGGCCGCGATGATCGAGTCGATGGCCCCCCGCCCGACGTTCCGGACGGCGCCGAGCCCGAACCGGATCCGCTTGTCGCCCACCACGGTGAACTTGAAGCCGGACTCGTTGACGTCCGGCGGCAGGACTTCGATGCCCAACTCGCGGGCCTCGTTGATGTATTGGACCACCTTGTCGGTGTCGCCGATTTCCGACGACAGCAGGGCCGCCATGAACTCCGCGGGATAGTGGGTCTTGAGCCAGGCGGTCTGGTAGGACAGGACCGAGTAGGCCACGGAGTGGGACTTGTTGAAGCCGTACCGGCCGAACGTTTCGATCTGGCCGGCCAGGTCGTCCATCAGTTTCTTCGGATGGCCGAGGGCAATGCCCCGTTCGACGAACTTGGTCAATTCCTTCTTGATCAGGTCGGCGTCCTTCTTGCCGACGGCCTTCCGGAGCACGTCGGCTTCGGCGAGCGAGAAGCCGGCGAGGATGTTGGCGATCCGCATCACCTGTTCTTGGTAGGTGATGACCCCGTAGGTCGGCTCGAGCACTTCCTTGAGCGATGGGTGGGGGTACGTCACCGCCTCTTGGCCGAGCTTCCGTTTGATGAAGACCAAGTGCATCCCGGTGTCGAGCGGACCGGGGCGGAGCAGGGCGTTCGACGCCACCAAGTCATCGAACCGGTCGCACTTCATCTGGCGGAGGGTTTCAGTGGCGAGGGCCGATTCGAATTGGAAGACGCCGGCGGTGCGACCCTGCCGGAGCAAGGCGTAGACCGCGGGATCGTCGAGTGTGAGGGCCCCGATGTCGACGGTAATGCCATGGCGGTCGGCCACCAGCTTCACCGCGTCGTGGATCACCGTCAGGGTTTTCAACCCGAGGAGATCCATCTTCAGCATCCCGACTTTTTCGAGCGCCACCATGTCGTACTGGGTGATCATGGCGTTTTCGCCGTCGGCGGTTTGGCCGGCGCCCTTCGTGGGCGCGGTGCAGACCGGGACGTAGTTGGGCAACGGGCCCGGGGCGATGACTACGCCGGCGGCATGCACCGAGAGGTGACGGGAAATGCCTTCGATTCGAGAGGCCAACTCGGCCATCCGGCCGTAGACCGGCATCGATTTGACCAGGGCCGACAGCTCGGGGACCTTCTTGACCGCCTCGGCGATGGTCAGGCTATAGGCGGGTCCGGATGGAATCAGCTTGGTGATCTTGTCGGCGTCACCGGGGGGGACCTTGAGCACCCGGGCCACGTCCTTGATCGCCGCGCGGGCCTTCATGGTTCCAAAGGTGACGATCTGGCCGACGCTTTCGCGGCCGTACCGCTCCCGGACGTACTCGATGACTTCGCCGCGGCGTTCGAAGCAAAAATCGACGTCGATGTCGGGCATCGACACGCGCTCGGGGTTCAAGAACCGTTCGAACAGCAAGTCGAACTTGAGCGGATCGACGTCAGTGATCCCGAGCGCGTAGGCCACCAGTGAGCCGGCGGCCGAACCACGGCCCGGCCCGACCGGGATGCCTCGGGCCCGGGCGGCGGCAATGAAGTCCTGGACGATCAGGAAGTAGCCCGAGTAGCCGGCCTTGATGATGACGCCGAGTTCGTAGACGAGCCGTTCTTCGACCGGCTTGGGCAGCGGCATCCCATAGCGGTCGCCGGCGCCCTTGCGGGCCAGATCGGACAGGAGGGCGTCGTCGTCCGCATATTCGGCGGGGCGGGGAAAGCTCGGAAGGAAGTACCGCTTCTCGAAATCGAACTCGCAGAGGTCGGCCACCCGCTGGGTGTTGTCGATCGCGTCCGGATGCTCCTTGAAGAGCTTCCGCATTTCCGCTTCGCTCTTGACGTACGATTCCTCGCCCGTGAAGCGGAATCGTTTCGGGTCGTCGAGGTCAGCGCCGGTTCCGATCGCGAGCAGGACATCGTGCGCTTGGGCGTCATCCCGCTTCAAGTAGTGAGCGTCGTTGGTGGCGACCACCGGGAGCCCCAACTCGCGGGACAACTCGATCATCCCGTCGAGGACGATCTTTTCTTCCGGAATCCCATGATCTTGGATTTCGAGCCAGAATCCTTCGGGTCCGAACAACTTGGCAAACCACTGGGCACTCCGTTTGGCCTCCTCGTACCGCTGCTGGCGGAGCCCGTACGCCACTTCACCCGAGAGACAGGCCGCCAGGCAGATGATGCCCTCGGCGTGCTGCTCGAGCACCTCTTTGTCGATCCGGGGCCGGCGGTAGAAGCCCTCGGTGTACCCGATCGAGGTGAGCTTGATCAGATTTTGGTAGCCGACCTTGTTCTTGGCGAGCAGGACCAGGTGGCTGTAATGGGCCGGCGCGTCGGGTGGCTTCTGCCCGGAGCGCCGGTCGCCGTAGGCCAGGTAGGCCTCGAAGCCGAGAATCGGCCGGACCTTGTTGGCTTTGCAGGTTTCGTAGAAGTTCCAGGCGCCGTGCATGTTGCCATGGTCGGTCAGGCCGACGCTGTCCATGCCCAGGCTCTTGATGTACTGGACTAGCTCGGGGATCTGGTTGGCCCCATCGAGCAACGAGTATTCGCTGTGGGTATGCAGGTGGGCGAAAGCCATCGACACTCCAGCGGCGGCCAGCGGGCCACCGAAATCTGACAGGGCGGGCCCCATCGATCGGCTCCGAACGCGGAACCGGTCAGGGGACCGTATCAATACCGTGTCGCTTGAGTGAGGGACTAGCCAGTCGGCCTCGTCCTTGCCGAGATTAGGTGGCCCAAACGACCGGCCGGGAAGGTATCCGTTCCCGGCGATGTTGTCAAAAGACGTTGTCAGTCAACGGTTTACGAGGCTCTGGGAGGGTGCGGCATGGGTCGATCTGGTCCAGTGTTTGTGAGTTTGTTGGCCGGGGCGGTCCTGGCG
>JANMHX010000202.1:0-5641 GCA_031375485.1 Gemmatimonadota bacterium
GGGTGGTGAAGTTGGGGAGGGTGCCGTAGCCCGAGAGGATCGCGGGTTCGATGTGCTCATGCATCGCGACGAAGCCGGGGGTGACGTACTTCCCGGTGCCGTCGACCACCATGGTACCGGCCGGCGGGCTTCCGACGTCGCCGACGGCGACGATCTTGCCATCCTGCAGCAGAATCGAAGCGCCCCGGAGTTCCGATCCGGTGGCCGTCATGACCGTGGCATTTCGAATCCAGACGGCCGGATTCGGCCGCCGGCGATAGGTGGAAGGGAATTGCGGGCGATCGATACTCAAGGTGTCCTTGAATCGATCATCCACCTGCTGTGCCCCCGCGGCCGCGGCGAGCCCTGCTTCCATTGAACAGACCAACCAGAGTCCCCAAAATCCCCGCATCATTTCCCCAGGCCTTTCTGATGAAATCCTTGGACTACGGCTTCGTGCTGAGCACGACCTCGACCGGCGTATCGGTGATCCCAATCTTGACTAGACGGAAGGGTGGTGCGCTGCTGATCCAGAATACCGCCGGCTGCCACCCGCCTGACCACTCCACCCGAAATGCTGCCACGGTTCTGCCTGAGAACTCAACCGTCTCGGTGCTCAACACCCGAAGCGTCGTGACCCGGGCTTCGTTCTGCCCGCCGCTGAAGGTCAGGAACGACCAGGTCGCGTTCGGCGCCCACGGGAGGGTCGGCAAGAGCCCCTGGATCGCATTGTCATCAATCGGATTGGAGGCCAGCGAGGTGTCGACCGGAACGGTCTTGATGCCCTCGGGCGACCCCGCGGTTGCCTTGCCCGTGACCCGCGGGCCCAGGTAATCGAGCTCGACCGTCGTCGGCTGGCCTTGATTGGTGCCCTGCTGGCGAACCCGAAGCATCACCCCCGCGCCGGAGATGTCGACGATGGTCTTCTGCTCCACGAGGCCGGCGATGCTGCTCTCCTCGGTCAAACGCTTCCCGGACGCCGTGTTCTCAATCGAGGTTCGGGTCCATCCAAGTTGGATCCCCTTGACCAGGACCGCGAAGCTGTCCGATCGCGGCGTGAGGAGGGCCAAGTTGAGGGGCAGGGCAGCCGTGGCGGGCGATTGGCCATCAGCGTCCGGCGGGCCAAGACCGAGAATCAGGAGCAGCAACGCGGCGGGGCGAATCATCGCGGGGAATCTAGCCCGAACCCGGCCCAACCGGCGAGCACCCTGGTAACGCTATGTAAAATATGCGGTTAGCCTTCGGTTCGACGGTCCCCCCGACCGGGTACTTAACGGAGGCACCACCGTTGCGTCAGATGGGCAGCCAATGATAGCCGAGACGGACGACGATCTGGTGACCTCCTTCTGTTCGGGAGAGGCATTGGCGGCCGACGAGTTGGTCCGGCGCCACGCGGCCGCCCTCGGCCGATTCCTGTATGGGGCCGGCGCCCCCGAGTCCGATCTCGAGGATTTGGTCCAGGAGACGTTCTTCAAGGCGTTCCGTGCCCTGCCAGGCTGGCGACGGGAAGCCTCGTTCAAGAGTTGGTTGTTCCGGATTGGCGCGAACTTGAACCGGGACCAGTTCCGCCGCCGGAAGGGAAGGGAGACCGTTCCGCTCGACGACCACGACATGGCGGATGGCTCCGATCCCGAGGGCGAGTCGGGCGCCGCCGATATCGAACGGCGGCTCTTAGCCGAGCTCGAACGGCTGCCGCGGTTGCAGCGCGAAGTGTTTCTGCTCCGAGCCCAGCAAGGCATGGAGTACGACCAGATCAGCAGCACGTTAGGCACGACGCCGGGCGCCGCCCGGGTCCATTATCACCACGCCGTCAAACGGTTGAAGGAGACGGTCCAATGATGTGTGAACGACTCTCCGACCGGATGGCCGAGGTGGCGGCCGGCGGTACCGGGTGGACGGCCGAGGAGGCGGGCCACGTGGCGGGCTGCGTCGATTGTGCGGCGGAGTGGCGGTTGCATCGCGCGGCGGCGCACCTCGGCGGGCGGCTCCCGGCGCTCGATCCGGCGCGGATCGCCACCCGGGTGCATCGGGAACTGGCCGAGAGCCGCCCCGACGTACTGCCGCTGACCCGCCGGCGTCCGGTGCGCTGGGCCCTCGGGCTCGCGGCGGCGGCGGCCGTCGTGCTGGCCGTTCGGCTGGTTGGCCCCTCGCGCGGGCCCGAGCCGGCGGCCGCCGTCGTCCCGGGCGTGGTGTTGAGTGAGCTGGATGACCTGACCGGCCAAGAACTGGCCTCGGTGCTCGAAGTGGTTGAAGGGGACCGCCCCGGCCCCTCGATCGTTGAACCGGGCCTGGGCGATTTGACGGCCGATGAACTGGAACGTTTGCTCCGTAACTGGGAGGGATGATAGATGATTGAACGGGTCGTCGTGGTACTCGCGGTGCTGGCAGCGGGGCTTACCAACCGGCTGCCGGCTCAGGACACGGCCGTTGCCGGGCCGATGGCCGAGCGGCTCCGGCAACAAATCGAAACTCGGTTTGGGGAACGTCTGTCCGAGGAGTTAGGACTCACCGACGGCCAATCGGTCAAAGTCCGGGGCATCTTGGCCACCTGGGCCGTGAAGCGGCGGAATCTGGAACGCGAGGATCGCCAGTTGCGGACGGAACTGTCGGCCGCCATGCGGCCCGGCGTTGCCGCGAACGATCAAGCGGTGTCCCGCTTGGTCGATGCCATCTTGGCCACCCGCGGCGCCCTGGTCCAGACGTATCGGGACGAGATGGCTGAACTCGGCACGGTGTTGAGCCCGGTGCAGCGAGCCCAGTATTTGTTACTCCGCGATCGCCTCTTGCAGCGGGTCCAGGAGCTTCGCCAGGAACGTCAAGCTGAGGGCGGCAGGCCGCCCCTTGCCCGGCGGCTTCGGCCCCGCTAGACCGTGCATCAGTTCCCGCCCCGTCCGGGGCGGGAGCCCATTAGATTGCTCCGGTCCACTTCAATGGAGTGAACGGTGCGGTCTGTCTTGCTGATCGGGTTGCTGCTGGCGGTTCCTTCCGCCCGATCGGGATTAACCCAGGAACAGCTGGTGTATCGAATTCCGATCACCGGGACGATCGAAAATGGTCTCGCCCCGTACGTGGCGAGGGTGTTGGCTGCGGCCAAGGCGGCCGGTGCCAAAGCCGCCGTGCTCGACATCGATACGCCCGGCGGGCGGATCGACGCGGCCCAGCGGATCGTTGACGCTGTCCGGGGCGCCGGGCTGCCCGTGTATGCCTTCGTCAATCCCCGCGCCTATAGCGCGGGGGCCATGGTCGCGCTTGCCGCCGAGGCGATCTATATGGCTCCGGGCGGGGTCATCGGGGCGGCCACGCCGGTCGATGGGCAGGGGACCAAGGCCTCGGAGAAGATCGTGAGTGCCATGCGCGGGGAGTTCCGGGCGCTCGCGGAAGCCCGGCAACTCGACCCGAAGGTGGCCGAAGCCATGGTCGACGAGTCGATCGAGATTCCCGGCGTCAAGCCGGCGGGAAAGCTCCTGACGCTGACGACCGATGAGGCGGTCCGGTTGGGCTACGCCAAGGGCGTGGTGACGGACGTGCCCGCCATGCTCGCGGCGGTGGGCCTCCCGGGGGCCCGGGTCACCTCGCTGGAGCTCAATTGGGCGGAGCTGGCGGTTCGATTCCTGACCAGCCCACTGGTCTCCCCGCTGCTGCTGTCCTTAGGGATGCTGGGCCTGATCTTCTCGATCAAGGCCGGGCATTTCGGACTCGGCGCGGTGGCGAGCCTCACCTCGCTCGGGTTGTTCTTCGGGAGCGGGATGATTCTCGGTTTGGCGGGATGGGAGGAAGTCATCCTGCTGGCGCTGGGGTTCGTGGCTCTCGGGGTCGAGGCCCTGATTCTACCAGGCTTCGGTGTGGCTGGGGTGATTGGTCTCGGGTTGGTGTCGACCTCGATTATCCTGGCGCTGGTCGGCACCGCGCCGACCGGAAGCGACTTGGTGCAGGCCGGGGCCATCTTGGTCACGGCGCTGGTGATCACGGCGTCGGTCCTCTTTGCCTGGATCCGTCACATTCCGCATAGCCCCCGGTTCCGGAAGGTCATGTTGCAGGACGGACATGCCGCGGTGGATGGGTATGTCGCGGCCCCGACCCGGGGCGACTTAGTGGGGTTGTCCGGCACGGCGGTGACGGACCTTCGACCGTCGGGCGCCGCCGTCATTGGCGACGAGCGGGTCGATGTCGTCACGGAGGGGGAGTATGTGGCCGCCGGGGCACCGGTTACCGTGCTTCGCTCGGACGGCTATCGGCATATCGTGCGCGCGGTCAAGATTCTAACGAACTGATTCAGCCGTTATCTCAACTTTTGCGGGGGCATGAGTGAATACCGATAATCTGCAACTCGGGCTGGTCGTGGCGCTGTTGGTCGGCGGCATGATCGTCTTGTCGATCTTCTTCCGGTTCGTTCCGATCGGACTCTGGTTCCAGGCGTTGGTGTCCGGGGTCAAGATTTCCTTTCTCCAACTGTTCTTCATGCGGTTTCGGAAAGTCGATCCGGCCTCGATCGTGAACCCGTTGGTCAACTCCCACAAGGCGGGGTTGGTGTTGACGGCCGATCAGCTCGAGTCACACTACCTCTCGGGCGGGAACGTGACCCGGGTGGTCAACGCCTTGATCTCGGCGGAAAAAGCCGGCATCGCGCTCGATTTCAAGCAGGCCACCGCCATCGACTTGGCCGGCCGCGACGTGTTCGAGGCGGTGCAGGTGAGCGTCAACCCGAAAGTCATCACGACGCCGAAGGTGGCGGCGATGGCCAAAGACGGCATTCAGTTGCTGGCGATTGCCCGGGTGACGGTTCGGGCCAACATCAATCGGCTGGTCGGCGGTGCCGGTGAAGAGACCATCCTGGCCCGGGTTGGCGAGGGTATCGTCAGCACGATCGGCTCGGCGGCCAGCCACAAGGCGGTGCTCGAGCAGCCCGACATGATCTCGAAAACCGTGTTGGCCAAGGGGCTTGACGCCGGCACGGCGTTTGAAATCCTGTCGATCGACATCGCCGACGTCGACGTCGGCAAGAACATCGGCGCCGAGTTGCAGACCGACCAGGCCGAGGCCGACAAGCGGATTGCCCAAGCCAAGGCTGAGGAGCGTCGAACGTTGGCGGTGGCGATGGAGCAGGAGTTCAAAGCCTTGGTCCAAAAGGAGCGGGCCAATTTGGTCGCGGCCGAAGCGCAAATTCCGCTGGCCATGGCCGATGCACTTCGAAAGGGCAACCTCGGCGTGATGGACTATCAGCGGTACCGGAACATGGAGGCTGACACCCAGATGCGGCACGCGATCGCGGGCCCTCAGGACGCGGGTCCGGCCGGTTCGATCTGATCCATGGGCGAGATCCTTCTCCTGATCGGGTTGTTCGTGATCGGCGGCCTGCTCCAGGCCGCCGGGAAGCGGCGGCGCGAGGTACCCTCGACCTCAAGGCCGCTGCCTGAACCGGAGCCGTCCAGCTCCGGCGGCATGATGGCGGAGATCCAAAAGGCGATCGAGGAGATGCAACGAGCCAACGAGGCGGCCACCTTCGATGACCAGGAGGCGGATGAAGCGGAGGCCGTCACTCGCGAAGTTGCGACCGAAGTCCGCAACCTTGATGAAATGGCTCCGCGGCCCGAGCGAACGATCGTCGACCAAGATGAGGCGATTGAGGCGCTCACGGCGAAACGGGCGGAATGGGCCGAAGCAC
>JANMHX010000258.1:0-14603 GCA_031375485.1 Gemmatimonadota bacterium
CAGGAACGCGAACAACTGGCGCGCGCACTACAACACGACTGCAGAGGAGATCCTTGAGCAGACGGGTCGAAGGGTCACTCACTACGTCGCCGGAGTCGGCACCGGCGGGACCATCATGGGGACTGGGCGCTACCTCCGGCGATTGCAACCAGCCATCAAGCTCCATCCGCTCGAGCCGGCGAGCTCCCCGACGCTCAGCACCGGTCACAAGGTCGGGAGCCATCGGATCCAAGGGATCTCGGATGAGTTCATCCCGCCGATCGTCAATCTCGGCGAACTCGACCAGGTGGTTGCGGCCGACGACGGGGACGCCATTCTGATGGCTCAGAAGCTGGCCTGCGAATTGGGCCTGGCGGTGGGGATCTCGTCGGGGGCCAACCTGATCGGGGCGCTCCTGGCGCAGGATCTCCTTGGCCCGAGCGCGGTGGTGGCGACGGTGTTCTGCGACTCCAACAAAAAGTATCTCTCGACCGGCCTGATGAAGATCGAACCGGCCAAGCCCGGCTTCCTGTCCTCCGACGTCGAGTTCCTTGGTTTCTCCGTGGTGGGCCGGAACTGCGGCATGTGCGTGCCCGCCACCCGCCCGGACACCGACGATTGAGCCGGGCCCGTGGCATGGCCGCCACCTGCCTTGCCTTCTTCGTCGTGGGCGGGCTCGGGCGATTGGCCTTGGGCGCCAGCCTGACGGCCTGGGATCAGGGCATCCTCGAGGCGATCGCCGGAACCCGGACGGCGTGGGTGACCGCGGCGATGCAGGCGCTCAGTACCATCGGCGGCGGCGAGGTCGCGATTCCGACCGGCATGCTGATTACGATCCTCCTCGCCCGGCGGCGGGGACGGCAGACCGCCGTCTGCTATGGGGTCACGGTCCTGTCCGGGTGGGGCCTCAACCTGCTCCTCAAGGCTTGGTTCCAGCGGCCCCGGCCGAGTCTCCTGCCCCATCTCGACCCGGTCGGCGGCTACTCCTACCCCTCCGGCCATGCGATGCTGGCGCCCTTGGTGTTTGCCTTCGGCGCCATGCTCCTCGCCCGCGGAACCTCAAGGACCGTCCGTCGGATTTGGTGGACCGCCGGTTGGACGCTCGCTCTGGCGATCGCTTTTTCCCGGCTATACTTGGCGGTCCATTACCCGAGCGATGTCGCTGCGGCGTTGTTGGCGGGCACCGGATGGGCGGCGTTAGGTGTCGCCGTCTACAGCCCTCTCGATCCTCAGACTGAACCGGGCCCGGCCGCCGGATTCATCACGGGTTCATCATCACCGGGGTAACTTACCATCATGCATCGAACCATTCGGAGTCCGATCGGATTGCTCCTCGGCCTGGCCGTCACCGGTCCGCTGTTCGCGCAGGCAACGCCCGAAACCGGCGCCACCCCGGTGCCGGTGCCGTGGCTCCACCATGCTCCGAGCCAAGGCGGCCCCAGGCTCAGCGAGCTTCGGCTCGGCATCGACCCGGCTCCGGAGGCCGACACCCTACGGCGGCGTCAGACCAAAGCCATCGAGTTGAGTTCCGCCTACGCGGTCCGGCTCAAGATCCACCAGATCGGGAGCTTCGTCGAGTTTCCGCTCTTCGCGGCGGAAATCATCGTGGGCCAGAAACTCGCCCGCGACCGCGACCGGGGCATCGGGTCGTCGGAGTCGCTTCGGGGGACCCACCGGGCTCTGGCGGCCGGGCTCGGCGTCCTGTTCGGCGTCAACACGATTACCGGGACGTGGAACCTGGTCGAAGGCTGGAAGGACCCGAAAGGCCGGACCCGCCGGGTGATTCATAGCCTGGCCATGTTGGCCGCAGATGCGGGGTTCCTCGCCACGGCGGGGTCGGCGCCCGACGATGATGAGGGCGGCACCGGAGGGGGCTCCCGGGTGGGCACCCATCGGACCTGGGCCATCTCCGCTTCGTCCGTGGCAACGGCCGCAACGTTGATGATGTGGCTCTGGAAGGACTGAGCCCGTTAGGGGGCTTTGCGCCGCGCCACCGGACACGCCGGCCACCCCGGCGCCGGACCGCCGGGGACCTGCACCAGGACCCGGCGGTCTCGCGACATCGGCTCGGGGTCTTCCGAGGCCAGATACGCCAGCATCGCGGCAAGGGTCGCATTGTTCTTGAGATCGTCGAGGATCAGCTTGTCGTAGGTATCCCGGTTGGTGTGCCAGGTGTACTGCCGATAGTCCGGATAGTTCGACTGGAGTCGAAAAGCCGGAGCGCCGGCGCACAGGAACGACATGTGATCACTGCCGCCGCGTTCCGGCTCGCCCGGCAAGTCGAGGTCGATCAGGTTTTCGATTTCCGACGGCAGACTCGACAGCCACCGCCCGAAATGACTGCCCGCCCCCGTCAGGCCCATCATCCGGATGTACTCGATGCGCCAGGTGCCGTTGTCTTGGTTGAACGCCGCGTGGAGTCCGTTGACGACGTCGGGATGATCCTCCGCGTAGGCCCGGGACCCGATGAGGCCTTGCTCTTCCCCGCCCCAGTGTCCGACGACGATGGTCCGTTTCGGGTTGGGGTACGCCGCCTTGAGGAGCCGCATGGCCTCGAGCATCATGATCGTGCCGGTGCCGTTGTCGGTGGCGCCGGAGGCGCCGTCCCAGGAATCGAGGTGGGCTGAGAGGAGGACGTACTCGTTCGGCTTCTCGGTCCCTTTGATCTCGCCCACCACGTTGAACATCGGCTGCTCGGCGAGTTCTTCGGACCGCGCGTCGAGGCGGAGGCGAGGCCCCTGGTTGTTGGTGGCGAGGCGGAACAGGAGGCCGTAGTCCTCGCAGCTCACGTCGACCATCGGGACCGCCTTCGTCTGGGCGTTGAACACCTTGTTGACGCCCCACCCCGCCGACCAGAGCGAGGTCACGATGCCGGCCGCCCCGCTTTGGTCGATCATCGAGACGGCGCTCCGGCCCAGTTTCTGGATTCGGGTGTTCCAGGTTCGCCGGGCCAGGTCCCGCTGGTCCTTCATCCGGGTCACCGAGGCCGGCCGGGCGAGCCGCTCCCAATTTTCGTCGGGCCGGCAGGTCGGTTCCGCTGGCGACCAGAGAATGAACTTGCCCTTGGCGCTCGGAAGCCACGCCGCGAACGCCGCCGAGTCGGCGAGGTCCGGCGCCAGGACCACATCGCCGTCGACCGGTTTGGTGGTGCCCGGACTCCAGGCGAGCATCAGTCCTTCGAGGGTTCGCTGCCGGGGCGCGATCAGGTCGATGTGACTGTACCCGCGTTTCCAGCCCCGCCAGGTCCCGTATTTCTCTTTCTTCGCGGCAATACCCCACGCCGCATACTGCGCCGTGAGCCAGTCGGTGGCCGCCAGGTAACCCGGCGACCCGGACAGCCGAGGTCCGATCGAGTCGGTCAGAATCTGCGCCAGCGTCGCGACCCGGGACCGGTCCGTCATCCCCTCGTCCCAGATCTGCTTGATCACCGGGTCGGCGGTTGGAAAGGTCTGGGCCGAGATCACGGCCGGCAGAGCGAGCGTGAGGCCGAGGGCAATCCGCAGTGGCGAGGCAGGCATCGAGGGACTCCGGAGGAAAGAGACGGCGTTGGCTCGGGGAAAATAGTCGGTCAGGGGGTTGCGTCCACTGCCGCCGACTGGCAGTTTCCGCTCGAACCTCAGCACCACCAAACTCAAGACCGAGTGCCTGCACTCCCCGGGAGATCCGTCATGATCCGCCTGTCACGATTCGTTTTGCTCTTGGTACTCAACGGTGTCATCGCGACCACCGCCGCGGCGCAGCGCGGAACCCCGAACCCCACGGTCGGGCTCGACGCCTACATCCAGGACGCGCTCGTCAAATTCAAGGGCGTGGGTCTGGCCATCGCGGTGGTCCGGAACGATTCGATCGTCTACGCCAAAGGATTCGGCGTCAAGAAACTCGGCGACCCAGCTCCGGTCACACCCCGAACCGTGTTTGCCGTCGGCTCGACGAGCAAGGCGTTTACCACCGCCGCCCTCGGCATGCTGGTGGACGAGGGCCGACTCAGCTGGGACGCTCGGGTGACCGACGTGATGAAGGGTTTCGAGCTCTATGACCCGGCCGTCACGCGCGAGCTCACCGTCCGGGATTTGGTGACGCACCGGAGCGGCCTTTCCCGCGGCGACCTGCTGTGGATGGGCAGCAACCTCTCGCGGGCCGAAGTGATCCGCCGAGTCCGGTACCACAAGCCGACCTGGAGCCTCCGAACCACCTTCGGGTACCAGAACATCATGTACCTCACCGCGGGCGAGATCATCCCCGCCACCACCGGCCGGTCGTGGGACGACTTCCTGAAGGATCGGATCTTCCAGCCCCTGGCCATGACGAGCACAACGACCACGACTCAGGGTCTCGACAAGCAACCGGACGTGGCCACTCCCCACACTCAGATCGACGGCAAGCTGGTCCCGATCGAGTACCGGCGGATCGACAACATCGGCCCCGCGGGGTCGATCAACTCGAACGTCCTCGACATGGCCCAATGGATCCGACTCCACTTGAACGGCGGGGTGGCCAACGGCCGCCGGCTCCTCAGCCCGGCGACCGAGGATGAAATGTTCAGGATGCAGATGCCGATCGCGCCGGGCGGCGAGCTCAACTTCCTCTACCCGGGCGTGAATTTCCTCGGGTACGGCCTCGGGTGGTTTCTGTTCGACCAAGCCGGCCGGAAGGTGGTGGAACATTCCGGCGGGATCGACGGCATGACCACCGAATTGGTGATGGTCCCGTCGGAAAAACTCGGCGTGATCGTGTTGACCAACTCCAGCAGTTCGATCGTCGCGTTCCCCGTCGCCCGGGGCGTGATCAACCGGTTCCTCGGCGTCAGTGCCGATCCGGTGGCCACGATGCTCCCGATGGTCGCCATGGCCGAGGCCGCCGGCGCCAAACTGGAGGACAGCATCGTCAAGGCGCGGGCGGTCGGCAAAGGCCCGGCCCACGACCTCGCGGCCTACACCGGGATCTATGACAACCCGATGTTCGGCCCGGCCCGGGTCACCGTCGACAGCGGCCGGCTGGCCCTGGCCGTCGACGCCCAGTCAGAGCCGATCGCCTTGGAGCACTGGCACTACGACGTGTTCCGGGCCACCTCGATGGACCGGCGGCTTCCGAAGACCTGGGCGACGTTCCGGATCAGTCCGGATGGCACCGTGGCCGGGGTGACGGTTGATGGATTGGAGCAGGAGTTCGTTCGGCGCCCGGCGGCGATTTCGGCCATCGCGTGCGATCCGTCCGACGCGGACCGTTCCCGGCTGGCCACCCGGCCGTCGCCCTACGACTCGGTGACGGTTTCGGCCGGTGCCGCGACCGGCAGGCTCTGCTATTCCCGCCCGTCGATGCGGGGCCGGACCATCTTCGGGACCCCGCTCGCGCAGTATGACTCGGTGTGGCGAACCGGGGCCAACGACCCCACCACGCTACACGCGATCGCACCGATGGAACTGGCGGGGGTCACGATCGGGGCCGGTACCTACACGATCACCACGATCCCGGGCCGGAGCACCTGGCAGGTGCTGGTGAGCGATCCGGTCCGGAAGCGGGAGGTTGGCCGAGCCACCCTGCCATCGGAGACGCTCACCGATCCGATCGAAAAGTTTACGATCCGTTCGGTGGCGACGGGAGCGGACACGTCGGAGCTGATCTTGGAGTGGGAAAAGACGCGGGTGCGAATCCCGGTCAAGGCGGGGGCGATCCCCCGCAGCTGATCCGGCGCATCGGGTAGTTGAGTCCGCGGACCTGACCGTTCTGGTCGCCCTCGATCCGGGCGACCAGCGAATCGGTTCCCCGGGGGCGGTAGCTGATCCGCTGCGGAAAGTCGTGGCTCGGATTGCTGAAGACCACCAAGGAATCGGTGATGGTGGTGGCCCCGAACACCGTCTCGGCCTGCCGCGACGGGCGAGCGATGTAGCTGGTCACGCCCCCCCGGCTTTCGACCCGAAGCTGTTCGAACTCCCGGGCGGTGTCGCGCACCACCGTCCGGCTCATCCCCAACATCAGACCGCCGAGCGGCGTCATCCAGTGTTCGTGGACGACCCGGGCGCCAGCCCGAAGCTCCCAGCACCCCGCCATCCACCGGAGCCCCTCGACAATGCCGGCTGATTGCGCGGCGGCGGGCCGGATCCCGAGGATGCCGGCGAGCGCACTCATCGCGGCCAGGGTCTTTCGCATCGAGATTCTCCAGAACGGTGGATGCCGAAGGTAGTGGCCCAAGCGGCCGGGGCCTTGGACAAAAGCGACCGACCCGGCCAAACTACGCCGTGGACTATCTCGAACTCGGGCCGGCGCCTCCGGTCCGTCGCTTCGCTCGCTGCTATTGGTTCTTGACCGGCGCGGCCGGCCCCGGGGATCCAACCGCCGATCCAGCCCTCCCCGACGGATCGCCCGAGCTGCTCATCAACCTGGCGGATCCGTTCCGCGCCATCCCCAAGGACCGGCCGCCCGAGCTCCAACCAACCACCATGCTGGTCGGGCAGATCACCGGGCCGTTCGCCGTCGAGCCGACCGGCCGGATCGACTTGGTGGGCGTCCGGCTCGAACCGTTCGGCGCGGTTGGGCTCTTTCGTCCGATGGCCGCACTGACCGATCGGTGGGCCGACGGCTCGGACCTCCCGTCGGCCCAGTTGGCGGAGGTCCAGGCGTCGTTGCGGGAGGCCGCCTCCCCGGAAGCCCGGGCCGCCATCCTCGATCGGCACCTCGGCCGAATCCTCGCCGAAGGGCGACAACCCGATCCCCGCGTGGCGGCCGCGGTCGGGGCCATTCGGGCGACCCACGGCGCCTCGTCGTTGGATCGGTTGGGTCAGGAGCTCGGGATCACGCCCCGCAACCTCCAGCGGCTGTTTCGTCACGACGTCGGGATCAGCCCGAAGCTGTTGGCGCGGATCACTCGGTTCCAGCGGGTCTTCGGCGCCTGGCGCACCGACCCGACCACGCTGGCTCGCGTGGCGGCGGAGTGCGGGTACTTCGACCAGTCGCATTTGATCCGGGATTTTCGGGATTTCGCGGGGGCGGCGCCGGCCGCCTTTCTGGCGAGCCTGCCGGAGTTTACCGGGTTCTTTACCGCCGGTCCCCGGCCGGACCGATAGCACTGGCCCCCGTCAGCGCGCTCGGACCAACAACCAGAGAAACGAGCCGAAGCCGATGGCCACCACCGCTCGGCGAACCCACGCCTGGCCGACCCGCTGGGCCAGCCGGGACCCGACGTATCCGCCGACCAGACTCGCGGCCGCCATCGCCAACGCCAGCGGCCAGATCACGGCGCCCTTGGCGGCAAACAGCAGCGCCGCGACCAAGTTGGCCGACAACGCCCCCCAGACCTTGAGGGCGTTCATCTTGTGAATGTCGGTCAGTCCGAACAGGCCGAGCACGCCTAACGTCAGGATGCCGATCCCGGCCCCGAAGTACCCGCCGTAGATCCCGACCAGAAACTGGACCACCAGGAACGCCGGCGGGGGTTTCGGCGCCACATCGCGGAGCGGCTGATGACCGCGGAGCCACCGGACCAGCGGTCCGTTCAGGACGAACAGGATGGTGGCGCCGAGTACCAGGAACGGGACGATCCGTTCGAACCGGTCGTTGCCGGTGGTGAGCAGGAGCCAGGCGCCTAGAATGCCGCCCAGGATGCCGGTCACGCCGATACTCGCGACCCACCCGCCGACGCCGGCAAACTGGCGCCGGTAGCCCCAGAGGCTGCCGAACGCCCCCGGCCAGAGCGCCATCGTGTTGGTGGTGTTGGCCGTGAGCGGGTTCACCCCGAGCGCGACGAGGATCGGAAACGTGACGAGGGTGCCGCCGCCGGCAATCGAATTGATCGCCCCGCCGACCAACGCCGCGAGCGCGGCCAGCAGGAGGGAGCCAACCGGCATCAGGGCGACACGCCGCGCGCCGCTTCGACGACCCCGGCAAGAAACGCCCGGGACTCGGCCCACCGCGGACCGGCGTCGGCCTCGGGCCAGGCGCTCCAGATCACCACCACGATCCGCTCGGCGGGATTGAGATAGAGGATCTGCCCGAAAATGCCTTCCCCCTCGAACGCGCCGTCATGGTTCGGGAGCGCGCCCGGACCCTTCGGGTACGACCACCAGAAATAGCCGTAGCCTAACGGGTAGTCGGGATACAACTTGCCGTACCCGTTCGCGGGCGAGTCGGCTCGCGGGTGGCTCGCCTCGGCGACCCATCCAACCGGCAGCACCTGGCGGCCGGCGGCCGTCCCGCCGCCCAAAATGAACTGCCCGAACCGGCCGTAGTCGCGGAGCGTCGCGTTGACGCCGCCCCCGCCGAACTCCTGCCCCCCCTCGGACTCGAGGATCCAATACCCGTCGCTCTCCATCCCGAACGGTTGCCAGATTTTTTCGGAGAGGTAGTCCGACAACGTTTTGCCGGTGGCCGCCTGGACGACCATCCCCGCCAATTGGGTTTCGCCGGTGTTGTAGTTGTAGAACGTCCCCGCCGGACCGGCTCGGGGGAGGCCCTTCATGACGTTGAGGATACAGCCCGCCGCCCGGTCGGTGACACACTTGGTGATCTTGACGATGTCGGCGCCCTGGTCGGTATAGTTCTCGTTGTACTTGACGCCGGATGCCATCTGCAAGGCCTGCCGGATCGTGACGCCGTCATACGCCGAACCGGTCAGCGCCGGCAGGTACTTGGTGAGCGGGTCTTCGATGCTCGTGATCGATCCGTCCTCGACCGCCGCCCCCACCAACGTCGAGACAAACGATTTTCCGACCGAGAAGGAAATCCACTTGGTGGACTCGTCGTTCCCCAACCGGTATCGCTCCTCCAGGATCTTCCCGTCTTTCAGGATCAGCAACCCGGCCACGTGATTGCGGACCAGGAAGCTGTCGATGCCCAAGGCCCGGCCCTCGATCTGGTACCGGATGGCCGGGAGCGGCGCGGCCGACTTCGGCAGCGGAAACACCGTAGTACTCCGCCCAAACACTCGAACCGGCGAGGCCTGGTCCATGTGGCGGTACCGGGGCACCTGCTGCTCGGGTCGAAGAAACAGCACGTTCGATCCAAGTCCGAGCGAATCCTCCGCCGGGAGTTCGGCCCGTTTCGGGGGCGACTCCGCGCAACCGGACAGGACCGCGGTCGCCAACAACACCAGGGAGGTCGGTGGGTGATTCATCCGGCTATCCTCGCATGCGGCGGACCTGCGTGTTGGGCGACCACGTCGTCCGAGTCCAGCGGTCGTCGGCACCGCGAACCGCGACCGTCACCGACCCGCTGCCCCGCGACACCACCTTCCCCTCAATGTCACCGGCGGCGAGCAAGAACCGCTCGCCCGGCTGGAGACTCGAGAGCGGGCCGGCCGGATCGAGTTCGATCTGAAGCCCAAGGGTCAGCTGACCCGGAGGGGCATAATCGCCCGCGAGATGATAAGTCGACATGCCGCACGAACTCTGGAAAGGAGTGACCCGGACACCGGGCCATAAGCTAATCGCGGAGGAGCAGTTTTCCCCGGACCGTGATCAGTTCCGCCCGGTAGATCGAACCGCCGCCGGTGGGACCCGCGCCGGTCGCGGCGACATTCGAGAACGAGTAGTCGGCGGCCACCTCGAAGCCGGGCGCCGGCCGGTACCCGATCCCGGCGGCGATGCGCTGGGTGCCTTTGGTGGAGTTCCCGGTGGAAAAGCCAACCTGCTGGGCACCGAGCCCCGCGTCGAGGGACAAGTTCCACCCGAGATCGCGGCCGCGGGTCCATCGGATCCCGAGTTCGCCGTGGCGAAACCGGGCCGGGGCGAAGTACCCGTCGCGCGGCGACTCGTCGTAGCCGAGCGCCCGGCCCGCCACCGTGAACGCCACGCTCCGCCGTGGCCGCCACCGGAGCGAGGCGAATCCGATCCGGCGCCGGTTCGGCACCGACCCGCCCTCGAGGCGGCCGAAATCCCCGCCACCGGCGAGGCCCAGTCGGGCCCCCAGACGAACCTCGGCCTCGCCGCCAACCGACGTGATATCGACCCCCGACAGCATCATCGGCGCCGTCTCGTCGAATCCCGTTCTCCGGGTATTCGCCCCGACCGAAAGCCATGACCCGAGCCGGGCCGTGGCCGCGATCGATCCGGTTGCCAGTTCCCGGGTCTTGACCAGAGTGCCCTGCTCACCTCGGACCCGCATGGCCCCAAGGTCGGCCACCAAGCCGATGGCGGCGCCGACCGGAAGCCGAAGGCTCAGCCGCCCGACGGTCGACGTGCCGCTCGCCGGGGCGAGTTCGGCCCATCGCTCGCTGGCAAAGAAGCCGGCCTGGACCGGTCCAATCCAGCTCCGCGCCGCGGTGCCCAGGACCAGCGATCGGTTCTGGTCGCTGTCCCAACTGCCGGAAACCATCGGCTCGATGGCTGGGGCAAGATCGGCCTTGACCCAGCGCAGTTGCTCGGTCGCGTTCGGATTCCCGGGAGCGGCCGACAAAGCTTGGTTGAGGGCCTTGCGGGCGTCGGCCGGGCGTCCGGACCACCGAAGCACCTGGGCCAGTCCGACCCACGCCTCGGCGTCCTTCGGGGCCCGGGTGGTAATCCGCCGCCAGAGGTGCTCGCTCCGCCCGAGATCACCCCGCCAGGCCGCCACCACCGCGACCCCCTTGTCGGCCTCCACCAGGTCACCCCGGGCCGCAATCATGGCATACTCTTGCTCCGCCCGCGCCAGCCGGCCGGCCCACGCCAACGTGCGGGCCCGCGCCAACTCCGCCTCGACGTCTTTGGGCTCCGCCGCGAGCCACCGGTCGTACCGAGCCAGCGCCGCCGGAAACCGGCCGGCCCAGGCCAGGGCTTGGGCGGCGCCTAACGCGGCGTCGCGATAGGTCGCGTCGCGGCCGAGGACGGAGTCGTAGACGGCAACGGCCCGGGCCGTTTCGCCGTTCCAGGCCAACGTCCTCGCCAAGGCAATCCGCCCTTCTTCGTCGTTGGGTTCGAGCAGGGAGTAGCGGCGGTAGAGCGCAATGGCCAGGGACAAATGGCCGTCCCAGGCGTGGAGGGTGGCCAGCCGGAACACGACCCGCGACGATCCCGTCGAGTCGGCTTGCCAGGCCTCGAGGTACCGGGCCCGAGCCTCGGGGAACCGGCCTTCCCGCCAAGCCGAATCCCCGGCTTGCACGATCGCCTCGAATCGGGGGTCCGGGGATTGTCCGAAAACCCGCGAACGGCCCCCCGCCAGCAGCAGGAGGACCACGGCCCCGATTCGGACCCATCGGAAACGGGGTAGCGGAATCGCAACCCTCTGATTTGCTTTCACTTATGGAGCCATTCGCAATTGACTTTGGGAGATCGTTCCCGGTGCTCTTGGGACTCGTCATCTCGGCGATTTTTCCGCCCCTCGCCGCCCAATCCGGCTCAAGTGCAGAATGTGTGCCCCTCGCCTCTGGTTTGGCGGCCGTGCTCGACTCGGCATGGAGCCACTATCGCGCCGAGCGAATCGCCGTGGCCCAGCAGACCTTCCAACGGGTCGTGGCTCGCTGCCCGGGCAATCCAAACGCTCAAGCCGGGATCGGCTATTCGGCGCTCCGCCTCGGTGACCTTGATCGGGCCCGCGAGGCGTTCCAGCGGTCCCTCGATGCCGTTCCCGACAACCCCGAAGCGTTGACCGGCCTCGGCATGACCAGCTACCGGGCCGGCGAGCTTCCGGCGGCTCGGCGAGCCTTCACCCGGATGGCCGAACGGTTCCCAGGCGACTCGGTGGCCCGGTGGTACTTGGACCGGTTAGGCGAAAGCGTCGCGGACCGGAAGCTCGCCCCAGTGGTCCGGCCCGCCGAACTCCGCGTCGACGCCCGAGTCGGGAACCGGGTGTTCGAGGTCCCCGTCAATGGGGCTTGGGGTCCGATGTGGCTCGGCGGAGTGAACATCGGCGCCGCCCTTCCCGGGAAGCATCCTTCGGAGTTCCCGCCGGACGACGGCACCTATCAGCAGTGGCTCAAGCTCGCCGCCGAGATGGGAGCCAACACCCTCCGGGTCTACACCATTCACCCGCCCCAATTCTACCGGGCCCTCGCGCAATGGAACCGGGCCAACCCAACCCAACCGCTCCGGCTGATCCACGGGGTGTGGACGGAACTTCCTCCGGGCAAACTCGAGGAGCGGTATGATGATCCCGGGTGGCGCCAGGAATACCGGGACGAGGCCAAGCGGGTCGTGGACGTGATCCACGGGCATGCGGCGATCGAGCCCCGGCCAGGCCACGCCGGCGGATTCTACGACGCCGACGTCTCGCCCTGGGTTCTCGCCTACATCACCGGCCGAGAGTGGGAGCCCTACTCGGTGGTCGCGTACACCAAGCTCCACCCCAATCGCACCCGGTTTCAGGGCCGGTGGCTCGAGGTGGCCACCGGCAACGCCGCCGAGGTTTGGCTGGCGGAGGAAAGCGACTTCCTGCTCGACTACGAAGTGACTAAGTACAACACGATCCGGCCGATCGCGTACACCAATTGGCCGACGCTCGACCCGCTGTCCCATCCGACCGAAAGTACCCAGAAGGAGGAGCGGCGACTCCGCCCCTGGCGGGTGCCGGAGGAGTCCCGCGAGTTCGACAACGACGCGGTTGGACTCGACGCCACCCGGATGCGGCCCACCGCCGCCAACCCGGCCGGGACCTTCGCGTCGTTTCACGCCTATCCATACTATCCGGACTTCATGGTGCTCGATCCGGGCTACGCCAAGGCCCGTTCCCCCGAAGGCCCGAGCAGCTATTACGGCTACCTCCGGGAGTTGGTGGAATATCACGGATCGATGCCCGTGGTGATCGCGGAATATGGAGTGCCTTCATCGCGCGGGACAGCCCACTTTCAGCCCCAAGGGGCGCATCACGGCGGCCATTCCGAAACCGAGCAGGCGGCGATCAACGCCCGGCTGACCCGAGACATCCACGCATCCGGCGCGGCCGGTGCGCTGGTGTTCGCCGTGATCGACGAATGGTTCAAGAAGAACTGGATCGTCATCGACTTCGAACGACCGTTGGAGCGAAACCGGCTCTGGCTGAACGTCCTCGACGCCGAGCAGCATTACGGGATTCTGGCCATGCGGGCCGGTCCTCGAGAGGCGGCGATGACGATCGATGGCAATCCCGCCGAGTGGGGGACTCGCGGCCGCACCTGGCCGTCGCTCCCGGTCACGCCGGCCATGCCGGCCCCGCTTCGAGTCACCGATTTCCGGGTCCGGTCCGACGAAGCCTACGTCTACCTCCGGCTCGACGTCGGCGCCATCGACTGGACCCGGGGGCGCTACCTGATTGGGATTGACACCCACCGGAGCGACCTCGGCGGATTCCGGTTGCCCCGGACCGGCGATCGCTGCCCGGTCGGTCTCGATTTCGTCGTGGACCTGACCGGCCCGGCCACCAGCCAACTGCTCATCGACCGGCCTTACAACCTGTACCGGACCGCGCCGCTCCTTGGCAGCGATCCCCCCCGGACCATGCAGGTCTACAACCGACCCTGGAAGAGCGTGGCGCATGACGACCTGCAATGGGACACCCTGGTGGTGGAAACCAATCGGGTCCGGATCGGCCGTGATGGGACCGTCTATCCCGCCATCACCTACCAGCGGAACCAGCTTCGCCACGCCCGGCAGACGGAACATTCCCTGGCGGATTGGTTCGCCGACCCCGCCACCGGGACGATCGAACTCCGGCTGGGCTGGGGCATGCTGCACGTGCTCGATCCTTCCTCTCACTTCGTCCTTCGCGGGATGGACGCCGGGCGCGGGCCGGCCGGCGTGACGACCGAGGGGTTCACGTTCGTGGTGGCGAGCTACGATCCGGCGGATCCGACCAAGGGGGCTCGGCTCGGATGCGGACCGGACTTGAAACCCTTTGCCTATCGCTGGGAGGGCTGGGAGGCCCCGAGCTGGCACCAAGAGCGGAAGCCCGGATTCGATTCCCTGCAGGCCACCTTCCGGGACCTGATCAAGGTTCCGGCCAGCCCGCCCCGCTGACCCGAGCCCGATGGCAACCGAGGACATCGAACGGTTCCGCCAGTCGCTGGCGACCTACGTCGACGCCCTCGAGGCCGCCCGCAACTCGCTCGCCACCGACCTCGATTCGGCGGCGTCGATTCGGCGGATGGCGGTCCGACTCGAAACCGCCGCCGGGCTCCACGGGTTTCGGACCGTCCAGATCGCGGCCCGCGCGGTCGAAATCAGCGAGGGCCCCGAACTCGCCGGCGCGGTGGACCGGCTCCTCTACGCCCTCCTCAACGCCGTCTCCGTTGACGGCGTCCGAGAAACCACCGTGCTGATCGTCGAGGACGACGCGGTCTTTCAGCGGTTGCTCCAGAAGGTGCTGGCCAAAAGCGGCCGGCATCTCGAGATCGCCGAGCGGGCCAGTGACATGCTCAAGGTCTTCCGGACTCGGTGGGTGGATCTGATCGTGCTGGACATTGGCTTGCCGGACATGGACGGACGCGAGGTGCTGACGGCGCTTCGGAAGAACCCGGTGACCGAGAAGGTCCCGATCCTGATCCTCTCCGCCCGCGACGAACCCTGGGTCGAGGCGGAGTGTCTGGCACTTGGCGCTGACCGGTTCATGTCCAAACCGGTCGATCCGATCGCCCTCGAGGCCGTGGTGTCGAGCCTGTTGGCGCCGCCCGGTCCGGTCCCGGCGGTGGCGGCCGGGCCGGCGAGCCCCGGGGCCGCCGGCACGCCGGAGCCGGCGTCCCGCCCGGC
>JANMHX010000293.1:0-2434 GCA_031375485.1 Gemmatimonadota bacterium
CCGAACCCGAACAGCGAAATCCCGCTGATGACCATCGTCTCGACCAGGTTGAGCAGCGGCCGGAACCCGAGTTGCCAGGGTCCGAACCGGAGCACCAGGGCCACGATGCCGGCCAGGAAGCCAATCAAGAACAGGACCGCGCCAACGACCCCGAAGAACAACATCGGCTTCCGGCCGAACCGGAGTTGGAACCAAACCGAGAGGAGGTCGAGGACCCCGACGGGAATCCGGGTCCAGGTGAACTTCGAGGTCCCGGCCCGGCGCGGGTAGAGGGGCACCGGCCGGGAGGTCAGCCGGTACCCTTCGACCGCGGCGATCACGATCATGTAGCGATGCCAATCCGGCCGCATCGGGACGACCCCCATGATCTCAGCGCGGTAGGCTTTCACCGAGTTGAGATCTTCCACCTTGACGCCGAACAAGAAGCGGCAGAGCCGGTTGTAGATGCCGCTGACGAAGGCCTTCTCGTACTTGCCCTGCTTCGATCCGGTGACCATGTCGGCTTCGCCGTCGAGGATCGGGCGCACCAAGGCCGGGATATCCGCCGGCAGGTATTGGAGGTCGGCCGGGTAGAAGACCAACACGTCGCCGGCGGCCGCATCCGCGCCGCTCCGGAGCGCCTCGGCGATCCCCTGCTGTCGCCGATGGGTCACGACGCGAAGGAAATCGTACTGGGCCAACAGCCCCGCGAGCACCTCGGCCGTCCGGTCGCGCGACCCATCATCCACCACCACGACCTCGAACGAAAACCCCGCCCCCCCGAGCGCCTCCGCCGCCAACCGGAAAAACTCCGGCAGATTCTCCGCCTCATCCTTCGCCGGAACCAACACACTAACCGCCACCGCCCCCCCGCCGAGCGCCGAGCGCCGAGTGCCGAGTGCCGAACTCATACCCGCTTCCGCATCCGGGCGGGGAGAATGCCGAGTTGGTCGCGGTACTTGGCCACGGTTCGCCGGGCGATCTGAATGCCTTGTTCCTTGAATCGATGGACGATTTGCTGGTCGGTGAGGGGTTTCGACGGCTGTTCTTCGCCGACCATTTTCTGGAGCTTGGCCCGGATCGACCGCGCGCTGGCGTCTTCGCCGGACGCCGTCGTCAGGGCGCTCGAGAAGAAGAACTTGAGCGGGAGGACGCCGCGGGGGGTCTGGACGTACTTCTCATTGGTGACCCGGCTCACGGTCGACTCATGCATGCTGATGACTTCCGCGACCTCGCGGAGCGTCAACGGCTTCAAGTGCTCGACCCCTTTCTCGAAAAAGGCCCGCTGGCGGTCGACGATGAAGTTCATCACCTTGAGCATCGTCTGCCGCCGTTGTTCGATGGCCTGAATCATCCAGTTCGCGCTGTTCATCTTCTGGGCGATGAAGTCCTTGTTCTCCTGCGTCAACGATTTCTTGTCGCGGGCCACGTCCTGATACGACCGGCTGAGCCGGAGCCGAGGCACACCGCTGTCGTTCAGGGTCACGTGGTACTTCCCGTCCACTTTGACCACGATCAAGTCCGGGATGATGTAGCCGTCGCCGCGGCTCGAGTACTTGAGGCCCGGCTTGGGATCGAACCGCGCCAAGCCGTCGGCGGCCGCCTGGACTTTGCCGGGCTCGACGCCGAAGCGCTTGGCCAGGTCGTTCCACCGGTGCGCGATCAGGTCGTTGAAGGCCTCAGCCACGAGCCGGAAGCTCAGGGAGTCGGTTTCCTTGGCGTCCCGGAGTTGGAGAACCAGGCACTCGCGGAGGTCGCGGGCCCCGACACCGGCCGGGTCGAGCCGCTGCACGATCTCCAGCATGAGCTCGAGTTCCGACATCTCGAAGTACGGAATCGACGGCGGGCGGGGCGCGGCCGGCGGCTCCGGCTCCCCGGCGACACCCTCGGCTTCGTCGGGGTCGGCTCCGGGCTCGATGTACGATTCCAGGAGGGCGTTGACGGAGCCCTGGATCTCCTCGAGCGACGCGCCGAGATAGCCGTCCTCGTTGATGTTGCCGAGGAATTCCTCGCTGAGGAGTTGCTGTCGGGGCGTGAGGTCCATTAACTGGAGCTGTTCGCGGAGGTGGTCGACCAGGTCGCGCTGCTCGACACACACGGGCTCCAGGTACTCCTGTTCCTCGAACTGCTGTTTGGTTCCGCCGACGTCGAATCCGTTCAGGAGGATCTCCTCCCAGTCGATCTCGTCTTCCTTGTCTTTGGTTTCCTTCTCTTGCTCGGCGGTCGGCTCGTTTTGCTCCTGTTCTTCTTCTTCGGGCTCGAGGAGTTCGAGGAACGGATTGGTGAGCAACTCCTGCTTGAGGTGTTGCTGGAGATCCATCATCGGCATGTAGAGCATGTCCATGGCTTGGTACAGCCGTGGATTGATCCGAAGCTCTTGACGGATCCCCGTGTGGAGGGAAAGTCCGGTTCTCACGAAGAGCTCTCCATTCGGTCCAGGCGCTCGCGGAGTCGT
>JANMHX010000303.1:0-1557 GCA_031375485.1 Gemmatimonadota bacterium
CTCGAACGGGGGCCGAGCGATGCTGGTGGCGGTGCCGGGCGCTGATTTCGGGTACGCAACCTTTGTCAACTCGAACGCGAGCGAACTATTTCAGGCGGCGCTCAGTCGCTGGATCGTACAGACGTTTCAGCCGGGTGGCCTGATCGAGTCGCCCCCGGCGCCGGCGCCGGGCCCGATCGACCGCCGGCGATTCGTCGGTACCTACCGCCGGGCCACGGTCAAAACAACGATTCGAGAGGACGGCGAGAAACTGATCGCCGAGAACGAGACGGTCCCCGAGGAGTATCAGGGCGCGTCGGCCTACGGGATCGGCCAGCCGGTGCGATTCGAGATGCGGCCGACGAGCCCGACGACGTTGGTGCTCGCGACGGCAGACCCGTCGAACCGCCCGCCCCCGTGGACCTTCCTGGAACCGGATCCGTCCGGACGGTTTCAGTTGCTGTATGCGAGCGGACGGTTGGCGCGCCGGGTCCCCGGCTGAACCGCGCCCGGCGCAAGCGTCAGGATCGGCCGGGGAGCGCCTCGAAGGGAATGCTGGCGGTCTCGAAGCTGGGCAGATCGAGTTGCTGGCTCGCGTGATCGATGTCGATCCCGACCAGCGCGCCGCGATCGTCCAAGTCGAGAACCACCCCCGGCAGGACCTCCCTCGAGGCGGCACTGGGCCGGTCGGCGAGGTCGATATACAGGGAATCGGTGTCCGCGTAATAGTAGAGTTTCACCCTCACGGTCCTCCGAAGTCACGATCTGGAAACGCGTTGTGAACCGCCCCGTCCGGCAGGATGACCACCCGTAGGTAGCGGCCCACGCCAGGAATATACCCCCAGAGCCGGATTCGGCCGTCCGACTGAACCTCACGGCAAACCGGCGCTGCGAGGACCGAGGCGATCCACTCGGGGCGCAGGTACGGCCTCTTGCGGAGGACCTGTTCGCGGAAATAGCGGGTCGTTCGCATCCGGGCACGTTACCGCAATGCCCCATGGCAGCGTCACCGAAACCGAAGGGGATTGAACCGTTCGAACGCCGATCCTGCTCCGCCAGCGGAACGTCCCCTCGTCGACCTCGGACAGGTCTCCCTCCCACAATCGGTACGGCAGGTTGCTCGTCGCGGCCGGAGCGGGAAGGAGCCCCCCGTCAGCGCGCAATCAGATTGCGATCATCCGTCCGAAGTCGATTGTTGGCAAGGCTTGCACACTGGCGCGGACTCAGCCCTTGGGGCGGAGCAATTCCTCGAATGGTGCATAACCCCGCAACCCGAGGAGGTCCGTCGCGGTGGAGCCAGTCACCGAAATTCATCCCGTGGGCAAAAGCCTGGCGCAGGAGCGCCACCGCGGCGTCTTGGTCGCCGATGATCGCGGCGGCCGCCGGGCCTCAACGAGGCTGGCTGACGAGACCGGCCGTGAAGGTCGCCATCCGCTGACAGGCTTCTCGGAGCCGCGCGTCCCCAGTGCCGAGCGTGATCCGGACATGACCGGCGCCGCTCGGCCCGAAGCCTTCACCGGGCGTCACCGAAACACCTGTCGCATCGAGGAGGCCCCGGGCGAATTGCTTGCCGTCGAG
>JANMHX010000311.1:0-3565 GCA_031375485.1 Gemmatimonadota bacterium
CGGCGTCTTCGAGGGCACCCTCCAGTCGATGGGTGGCGGTGCCCGAGGCGTGGAGCGCCTTGGCGAGTTCGAGGAGGAATGCCCGCCGAAGATCGGTTTGCGCGGGGGTCATGGGTGGGGCAGATTGAGGCATGGCAACTAAAGTAGCGCTGGTGACGGGGGCAACGGAGGGGATCGGGCGGTCGATTGCAACGCTGCTGGGCCGCTCGGGCTATGCGGTTGGGGTGACCGCCCGGACCGAAGCCAAGGTGGCGGCTCTGGCTGCTGAGTTGAGCGCAGCGGGAATCCGGTGCCTCGGGGTGCCGGCCGATGTCGGCGACCCGGCCCAGGTCGATCGGGTCATTCACGCGGTCAACGACGGATTGGGGCCGATTGATGTCTTGGTCAACAACGCTGGGATCGCGATTGCCAAGCCGTTCGTCGAGACGACGCTCGATGATTGGGATCGGACCTTCAGCACCAACGTCCGGAGTCTCTACCTCCTGACCCATGCCGTGCTGCCCGGCATGAACACCCGGGGTGAAGGTGACATCATCAACGTGGCGAGTCTGGCCGGCAAGAACGGGGTGGCCAACGCCGCGGCCTATGCTGCGTCCAAGCATGCCATGATGGGATTCAGCCGGTCCCTGATGCTCGAGGTCCGGCAATTCGGCGTCCGGGTGATCACGATCTGTCCGGGCAGCGTTGACACCGCGCTGATGCGGGAACAATCGGCGTTCAAAGTGAACTTCGACCGCATTCTCAAAGCCGAGGACGTGGCGGCAACGGTGCTGGCCGCGCTCCAACTGCCTCGGCGGGCCATGGTCAGTGAACTCGAAATCAGACCCTCCAATCCCTGACCGAGCCCGGCTGGCGCGGTGGTTCGAACCGTTCCCGCTGGCCGCGGCCGCGATCCTGCTCGGCTGGCTGGCGTTTGCCGTCGCCCAGATCGGGCACTGGTCCGCGTGGCCGATCGGAGTGGGCGGCAGTGGCTTCGGCCTGTTCGCGTTTCAGCGGGGCCGGGTGGTTGCCCGCCGGCGCCACGAGGCATTGGAACAAGCCGTGGAGGTGCAGGCCGCCCGCAATCGGGAACTCGAGTTGCTGCGCGGCCTCGGGGCCACACTGTTGGCGTTTCGGTCGACCGGGGAACTCTTCGACGAGGTCGCGCGAGTGGCCCGAGCCCTGGTGGCCGCCAACGCCGGCGCCGTCATGATTCGGTCGGTCGAGGGCGAGTTCCTCCGGATCGTGGCCGGCGATGGGTTGCTCAAGCCCGGGCTCGACCGCCTGTTGCCGGTGGCTGGTTCATTTGCCGGGGCCGCCTTGGTGGCTGACGAACCACTCAAATCCGATGCGCTCGGCACCGATCCAAGGAACTACCGGGTCGAGGGCGTGGGCGTTGACTTCGAACGGGCGGCGGCAGCCCCCCTCCGCTCCCGCGGCGACGCGATCGGCGTCGTGGCGGTCTACCGCCAAGCCCGCCAGGCCCCGTTCTCGCCCCTCGATCTCGAACTCCTTCGAACCTTGGGTGACCAAGTGGCGATCGGTCTTGACCGGGCCGCCATGCTCGACGACGGGCGCCGGAACGAGCGGGTGCTCGAGCAGACCAACCGCGAGCTGGTCGAGGCGACCGAACTGAAGAACCAGTTTCTCGCCAACATGTCGCATGAGTTGCGGACCCCCCTCAACGCGATCATTGGGTTTGCCGATCTCCTGGAGACCGAGCCGGCTTTCGATCCAACCCAACGGGATTACCTCCAGTCCATCAGCCGGAACGGCCGCCACCTGCTCGAGATGATCAACGGCGTACTCGACGCGGCCAAGCTCGAGGCCCGGCAGATGACCCTCCGCCTCTCGCGGGTCGACCTCGGGCAGTTGATCGAGGCGGCCGTCAAAGACACCGAGAGCCTGCGGGCGGTCAAAGGGCAGCGGTCTCAATTGGTCCTGGCGGACCAGGCCCTCGAGCTCGACGCGGACCAACAGAAGATCCGCCAGGTGTTGCTCAACCTGTTGTCGAACGCCTCCAAGTTTACCGACCACGGCGGCCAAGTGACCGTCGAAGCCACTGGGACGACGCTCCCGCTTCCCGGCGCGATTCGGCCTGACGGGAGCCGTGCCCTCCAGATCGGGGACGCGGTACTGGTATCGGTTCGGGATTCGGGGATTGGGATTGCCCAGGTAGATATCCCGACGTTGTTTCAGCCGTTCCGGCAGGTCGACAGTTCGGCCAGCCGGCAGCAGGCCGGTACCGGGCTGGGCCTGGCCTTGTGCCGGCAGTTCGTCGAGTTGCACGGGGGAGTGATCGGGGTCGAGTCGGTGCTCGGGGGCGGGAGTACGTTCTGGTTCGCGTTGCCGGCCGGCACCGGGCCAAGCCAAGGCTAGCCCTTCCGGCTCACCGCCGGGATTCGTCCGGTGCTGCTGCGACGAACCAATTCGAGGTGCGGGGCAATGACGGCGGCGAACTGTTGAGCGACCGCCGCCGCTTCTCGGGGGCCTTCGAAATGGGTGGCCTCAACCACCATCGCACCAATGACCCGCCCGGCGACCCGAAGCCCCACCGCGATACCTTCCGACTCATGACGGTGGATCAGGGTCCAGGGGCGCTCATTCTCGAGGACGGCTCGAGCCGGGAGTTCCTGGATGACCAAGAGTGGCAGATCCGCCAAGGGCCGAATCGTGTCCGGCGAAATCTCGACGCACTCGTCCTCGCTCAACCGGAGCAGAAAGCGAATCCGCTCGTGCGGCAGGACCTCGCGGACCTCCGCGGCGAATCGGTGGAGCGCTTCGCCAAGATGGGCGGTCGCTGCGAGGGACTCCGCCGCCCGAAGCACCGGGAGCGACGGCGCTTGGAGAACCTCGAGTTGGCCTCGGAGGGCCTGGACCTCGGACTCGAGCCGGAAGGCCGCGACCCGGGCCCCCACCAAACCCGCCACCCGCTCGAGCGTCAATTCGTCTTGCGCCCGGTACAGTCCCTGCACGGCATGGCCCATCACGATCAGGCCGACCAACTCGGGTCCGAGCATCAGCCGGGCGCCGAGGACCGACGCCACCCGGTGCGACCCGGCGCCTCCGCCCGGCAACGTGAGGCCCGGTGCTTCGCTCCCCAAATTGGCGATCGCGGTCGTGGTCTGGTCGCCCATCAGCTCGGTCAACAACTGGGTCACATCGCCCCACGTGGTGCTGCCCGCTCCCCAGCGCCGCCGGCCCGTCAATCCCGACAACGGGATCGCCGCGCGGGTGCCGTTGGCAATCGCGAGGATCTCGAGCCGGTCGTGCGGCAGGTGCGGATGGAGGAGCCCGGAGAGCCGCCGGACCAATTCCGGGCCGGTGGGCGCCTCGGACACCGTGCGCGCCACCGCCGCCGGCAAGGTGTCCTCGTCGATGGCCGCGTCGGGCGGCTCGCCCCCGGCGGTCAACAACGTGCCTAACGTCGTGAGGGAGGGCGCCAGCCGTTCGGCCAGTTGACGGAGCGTCCGGGCGGCAGGCGGGCCATAGGTCCCGGGTTCGAAGGTACCGATGACCACCACCCCGACATCGCGGGTCTCGGTCCGGATCGGAACGGCCACCGCCGAGGCGTACTTGGCCCGGC
>JANMHX010000318.1:0-3696 GCA_031375485.1 Gemmatimonadota bacterium
TCGTCGACCAACGCGGCCGGCCGGTAGTCGGCCGGGGCGGCCGCCATGATCAGAACGTCCGCCGTCGGGAGAGCCTGTCGCACGGCCTGGCTGAGCTCTCTGGTCGTTTCGATCCGCTCGACTTCGACACCCACTGGATCGGGTTCCGCGCTCGGACCGGTGATGAGCCGAACCGAGGCGCCCCGGTGCCACGCCGCCTGGGCGATCCGGAAACCCATCTTGCCACTCGACCGATTGGTGATGACCCGCACCGGGTCGAGTTCCTCGCGGGTCGGACCGGCCGTCACCACGACCCGGCGTCCGGCCAACGAGGACTGGCCCCAAAGCGCCCGGGCGGCGTGGTGGAGGATCGTCTCCGGTTCGCTCATCCGGCCGGGACGGTCGGACGGCCCCTCGGCGAGCGCGCCGCGCTCGGGACCCACGATGGCCACGCCCCGGTCGGTCAGCCGTCGCAGGTTGTCTTGGGTGGCCTCGGCGGCATACATCGCATCATTCATGGCGGGTGCCAGCAACAGCGGCTTGGTGCGAGCCAGACAGAGCGCGGTCAAGAAATCATCCGCCATGCCGGCGGCGAGCCGGCCCAGGAAATGGGCGGTGGCCGGTGCCACGAGGATGAGATCGGCGGTTTGGCCGAGGCGAACATGGGCCAGGGCCCGCTCCGGCTCCCAGAGCGAGGTCAAGACCGGGCGCCCCGACAGGGCTTCGAACGTCAGCGGCTGAACGAACTCGGCGGCTCCCCGAGTCAGGACGACATCAACCGTGGCGCCTGCTTCGACGAATCGACGGACCAGATGGCAGGCCTTGTAGCACGCGATGCCACCCGTCACGCCGACCACGACGTGACGGTCGGCCCACATGGTCAGACCTCGGACCGACGGCGCCTGAGTTCTCGGAACGACAACTCGCCGGCGGCGAGTTTGCGAAGGGCCAGCGTCGTCAGCTTCTTGTAGCCGTGCGCCTGCTCCAGCTGGACCTGGCGCTCCTTCGGCAACTCATTGACCATCCGCGCAAAGCGGGCGGCCACCAAGATGCTGCGATACTTGGTACCGGCGTGCCGTGCGGCATCGGTCGGGGTTACGATTTCCATGTCATCCTCCGTTAGGTACTGCGCCCGTCAATCCAGCCCGGATTGCCGTAATGACTTGCTTCAAATTTGACAGCCGGCCGGGCCGCCTCGACTCGACGTCGATGATGGCCGCCACTTGGGCAACCGCCTCGACCAGGTCATCGTTGACGACGATATAGTCGTAGCGATCGGCCGCGGCCAACTCAGTATTCGCGATGTCGAGCCGCTTGGCCAACGCGGCGTCATCCTCCGTTCGGCGGGCCCGCAACCGTCCCACCAACACGGCGCCCGACGGCGGCAGCACGAACACGTGCACCGCGTTCTCGAACCGGTTCCGAAGTTGCTCGGCCCCGTTCACCTCGATGTCCAACACGACGTGCTGGCCGGTCGCGAAACCCGATTCGACCTCGGCGAGCAGCGTACCATAGCAGTGCCCGCCGTATTCCGCCCATTCCAGAAAATCGCCCGCCGCCACCCGCCGGAGAAACTCCTCCCGGCTGAGGAAGTGGTAGTGCTGCCCGTCGGTCTCGCCCGGCCGGATCGAGCGGGTCGTGGCCGAGATCGAATACGCCACGTCGTCCCGTCCGGCCAGCAGGTGGCGGGCAATCGTCGACTTCCCGCCGCCGGATGGTGACGACAGCACCAGTAGAAACGGCTTCAGGCCAAGTTCTCGAGCTGCTCCCGGAATCGTTCCAACTCCCCTTTCATCTCAACCGCGAGATGCTGCATCAGAGCCTCGTTGGCCTTCGACCCGATGGTGTTGACTTCGCGTCCGATCTCCTGAGCCAAGAAACCGAGTTGCTTGCCCACCGGCCGATCGGCAGCCAAGGCGGCATCGCTGGCGTCCAGGTGGGCCGCGAGGCGCACCAACTCCTCGGTGATGTCGAGCCGGTCGGCCAAGAACGCCAACTCCTGCGACAGGCGCCCCTCGTCGACCGTTCGCCCCTCCAGCAATTGAGCGACCTGGGTTCGGAGACGATCGCGTTCTCGAACCAGCCGAGTCGGCGCCAACTCGGCGGCCGCCGCCGCGTGGGTCCGGATCAACCCCAGCCGGAGCGTCAGTTCGCCGGCCAGGACTTGGCCTTCGCGACGCCGGGCTTCCCGGCATTCATCGATGGCCTTGGACAACACCGCTTCCACTGCCGGCCACTCAACGGCCGCCGCCGGGTCGACTGAGGTGAACACATCCGACTGTCGGCTCAGCAGTTCGAGACTGATCGTCGGCTCGATCCCGGCGACGGCCGCGAGCGTCCGTAACCGATCCATCGCGGCCGCGGTGCCGACCGGGTCGACTCGCGGCCCGACCGACCGTCCCGGTAGTTCGAGCCATCGAATCGAAACCGAGAAATGTCCTCGCTCGAAATCGCGGCGCAACCGCTCCCGGACCTCGTGCTCCATCGCCGCCAGTTCGCTCGGTGCTTTGAGCGAGAGACTGAGATAGCGGTGGTTGACGGACTTGAGCTCGATCCGCAGTATGCCCTGCCCGACCGCCCCTTCGGCGGCACCAAACCCGGTCATACTGTACGCCACGCCAAGCTCCTTCACCCAGAGCCCGGGAAGATACCGGAAACCTCGGCCGTGAGGTAGCCCTTTGATGGGGCGCCCGGAATCGACATTCGGTTAGCTTTTGAGCGGTAAGATGTTGCGGGGGAATTACTTAACGACGAGAAGCAGGCTCGCGGCGCCGGCGACGCGTCAGTTGGCGAACTCCCACCGCACGCCAAAGGAACTCGCCAAGCGGAGCACCGGCAGATTGGGCAGGTATCCCGCCCGGGCTGCTTGGAAATTGGCCCGGTCGTAGTAGGCGATGAAATCACCGATCTTCAGTTGGATTTGGGCCCGGAAGAACGTCGCGCCCCGCTCGGTAATGGCAAGGCCCGTCTGGTCCCGCCCAATGACGCCGGTCCCCCAGGTCTCCATCGATCCCTGGAGCTTCAGTCCGAAGATCCCGCTTCGAAACGTGGGCAAGAACCGGCTCTGAATCGTGAGGTTGACGATGGAATGCGTCGGGGGCACGCCCTCCGGCTTGGTGCCAATCGGGTTGCTGTACCAGCCATCGAGAATGAGCCACTGTTTCGGCGCCACTCGCCCGGACACGGTCAGCCATCGGGTGGGTCCCGACGGCCCGATCGTATCAATCGTTCGATAGAGCGGATATCGCTCCGGCGAAAAGGCCGCGGTTCGCCAATATCCAACCTCCACCCCGACCCGGGCCCGGTCCCACGCCACGATCCCGGCCAGATCGGTGAGCGGCACCGCCGAAGCGGCGGCCAGCATCGGATACACCACCCGCGAGCCGGTGCGGCCCATCGCCCCAATCCGAAGCCCGCCCGGGCCGTTGAGGCCGACTCGCCCGCTCAGATACGTCGAGCGCCGATCGCCGTCATGTCGCTGGTACACCCCTTCGAGATCGGCGCCGAATGCCCGAGCAGGGGTGCTCGCGGCCGTCGCCCGGAACTCGAGCGGCGTCCACCGATTGCGGTACCATGCCCTGGCTTCGAGGTTGCTGGTCCGGGTCCGGTATCCGGCCTGACCGCCGAGTTGCCAGACCTGCTGGTCGACATACTTGACGTGGCGGTCCGGTCCTCCGAGGGACACGGCGGTGGAATCCTCCCGCCAACTGCTGCTGC
>JANMHX010000319.1:0-1832 GCA_031375485.1 Gemmatimonadota bacterium
CTCTGCCCGCTCCGCGGCCTTGTCGAACTCTTCGGCGGCCTACTCCAGGGCGGCCCGATCCGCCGGGGCCCAGACGCCGACACCGGAGCAAGCCACCGCCCGCGCCATCTTCAAACAGCTGATCGAGATCAATACCACCCACTCGACCGGCAGTACCACCGTGGCCGCCGAGGCGCTCCGGCAGCGATTCCTGGCCGCAGGATTTCCGGCCGCCGATGTCGAGGTCGTCGGACCGGCCGACTCGAAGAACCACAACCTGATCGTCCGCCTTCGCGGCACCGGGGCCCGGAAACCGGTCGTGCTGTTGGCCCATCTCGACGTGGTGGAAGCCCGGCGAGAGGACTGGACCTACGACCCCCAGGCCTTCACTGAGAAGGACGGCTACTTCTACGGCCGCGGCACCATGGATATCAAGGATGGCGCCGCCACGCTGGCGGCCGCCCTCCTCCGAATGAAACAGGAGAACATCCGGCCCGACCGGGATCTGATCCTGGCCCTCACCGCCGGAGAAGAAAGCGGCGGCGACTACAACGGCGTCGCCTGGCTCCTGGCCAACCGGCCCGAGTTCAAAGCGGCGGCCTGGGTCCTCAACGTCGACTCGGGTGATCCCTGGCTCCGGGGCGACAAGGTCCGGGCCCGGATGGTGCAAGTCGCCGAGAAGGTCAGCTTCAACTTCCAGCTCGAGGTCACCAACCCGGGCGGCCACAGCTCGCTCCCCGTGCCCGAGAACGCCATCTACCGGTTGGCCGCGGGCTTGGTCCGGCTCGATGCCTGGCGCTTTCCGGTGCATCTCAACGACCTGACCCGGGCGTTCTTTGCCCGAAGCGCCGAACTCGAGTCGGGCCCCGTGGCCGCCGACATGCGGGCGGTGGCGCGAGAGACACCTGATCCCGACGCGGCCGAGCGCCTGTCGAAGTCGGCCTTCTACAACGCCACGCTCCGGACCACCTGTGTCACCACCACGTTCGAGGGCGGACATGCGGTCAACGCGCTGCCCCAGCGGGCCCGGGTCAACGTCAACTGCCGGATGCTCCCCTTCGAGTCCCCCGATTCGGTCGAGGCCACTCTTCGGCGAGTGCTCGCCGATCCGTTGATCGTGCTGACTCGCGCCACCGCCGCCCGATTGAGCCCGCCTTCGCCTTTGTCCGGCGAACTCCTCCACGCCGCCGAAGCCGTCACGGCCTCGATGTGGCCCGGCGTCCCGGTGGTCCCCTATCTCGAGACCGGCGGCACCGACGGGCTCTATTTCCGGAACGCCGGGGTCCCGGCCTACGGGGCGTCGGGCGTGGCCATCGACCCGGATGACGTCCGGGCCCACGGCAAGGATGAGCGGGTATTGATCAAAGCCTTCGATGAAGGCACCGAGCACATCTATCGGTTGATTCGGGCCATCAGCTCCGGAACTCCCTGACATTAAGGATGGCGACGAGAATTCGGCCGGGTTGCTAGATTTAGGCCATGCCGCGCGACCATTCCGCCTTCCCCCGCGACCCGGCCCTATGGCCGGTTCGGGTCTTCCGACTCGGCGAAGAGCCGGGCGATGACTTGTCGGCCTCCACCACGCTGAGTCAACGTCTCGAAATGGTTTGGACGCTTCGTGACCGGATGTGGGAACTGACCGGACGGCCGGTACCGACCTACTCCCGATCCGACATGCCAATCAGGATCACTCGGCAGTGACGGACGATTGGCTCGAGCTCCTCTCGGAGTTGGCGGCGGCCGAGGTCCGGTTTCTGGTTGTGGGAGCCCACGCCCTAGCGGTTCACGGGATCCCCAGGGGCACCCAGGATCTCGATGTCTGGATCGAGCGGTCGGCGGCGAACGCCGCACGG
>JANMHX010000330.1:0-6080 GCA_031375485.1 Gemmatimonadota bacterium
GGCCAGCATCTGTTTCAGTTTTTCACGCGACCGCCCCCGCCGGTCCGCCTCGGCGTCCTGTTGTTCTTTGGACACGGTGCCACCGCGCGTCACGACGAAGACCCCCGGTGAGTCGGCGGGAGGCTTGGATGCCGGCGTCGAGGGCGGCACCGGCGGTAAGAGCAGGTCCAGCAATTTCTCGTCGGCCTTCTGCTCGGCCTGATCGTAGACCTCGTCCTCCCGTTCGGTCCGGACCAGATTGAGCGCGGCGTCGACCAAGTCGCGGACCATGGTTTCGACGTCCCGGCCCACGTAGCCGACCTCGGTGAACTTCGAAGCTTCGACCTTGATGAACGGGGCGCCGGCCAGCCGGGCCAGCCGGCGGGCGATTTCGGTCTTCCCGACGCCGGTCGGGCCGATCAGAATAATGTTCGACGGCGTGATTTCGTCCCGAATGCCGTCGGGCGCCTGACTCCGGCGCCACCGGTTCCGGACCGCGATGGCAATGGCCCGTTTGGCGGCGTCCTGGCCGACGATGTACCGGTCGAGTTCCGCCACGATCTGGCGGGGCGGCATTTCCTCGAGCCAGGGCAGCGCCGGAGGCGCCTCCGGATCGGCGGGGGCGGGATCGGGTTTCAGCGCCATCAGGACGGCAACTCGAGGATCGAGAGCTTCTTGTTGGTGAAGACACAGATATCGGCCGCGATCTCGAGTGATCGCTGGACAATCGCCTTGGACGTGAGGGTGGGGTCGGGCATCAAGGCGCGGGCCGCGGCCAGCGCATAGTTGCCGCCCGAGCCGACGGCCAGTACGCCATCGTCGGGCTCGAACAACTCGCCCGATCCGCTCACCAGGTAGCTCCGGTCGATATCGGCCACCACCAGCATGGCTTCGAGCCGCCGGAGCACCCGGTCGCTCCGCCAGTCCTTGGCCAACTCCACCGACGCCCGGCCCAGATTGCCGGGGTAACGGTCGAGCTTTTCCTCGAACTTCTCGAGCAGGGTGACGGCATCGGCCACCGAACCGGCGAACCCGGCGAGGACCCGGCCGCCCTTCAAGGCCCGGATCTTGTTGGCGGTGGCCTTCATGACCGTATCGCCCATGGTGACCTGGCCGTCGCCGCCTAACGCGACACGGCCGTCCTTTCGGACGCAGAGAATGGTGGTGCCGTGAAACGCCATGACCGACTCCTAGCCCGCCCGGGGGTGAGCTTGTTTGTAGACGTCCTTGAGCCGCTGGACGCTGGTGTGGGTATAGATCTGGGTGGTCGAGAGCGAGGCATGACCCAGGAGCTCCTGCACCGCCCGGAGATCGGCCCCGGCGTCCATCAGATGGGTGGCAAAGGTATGCCGAAGCGAGTGAACGCGCTGCCCCTCGATCCCGGCCCCCCTGAAGAGCCCATGAATCCGGCGCTGGACGCTCCGGGGCGACAACCGGCGGCCCTTGGGCGACACGAACAGCGGCCGCTTCTCGCCCGACTTGGCCCGGACCACCACCTCGCGGGCCTCGAGGTAGGTCCGGAGGGCCTGCTCCGCCTTCCGGCCCACCGGCACGATCCGTTCTTTGCGGCCTTTGCCCCGGACCCGGATCTGATTCGAGAGGAGATCGAGGTCGGCTACGTCGGCGCCGGCCAACTCCGAAAGCCGAAGCCCGCTCGAATAGAATAACTCGAGCATGGCGCCGTCGCGGATCGGGATGAACTCGCCGGTGGTCGCCGCCTTGGCGACACTCGCGAACAAGACCTCGGTCTCTTCCTTCCGGAGGTGGGTCGGAAGCCGCTTTTCGATCTTGGGCACCCGGGCAGCCCGGGCCACCCCATTGGTGATGCCGTGGTTGACCTGGAGGAAGCGATAGAACGACCGGAGGGCCGAGAGCGCCCGGGCGGCCGAGCGCCGGGTCAGCTTCCGGCGTTCGAACTCGCCGAGGAAGCCCCGGAGGCCGAGCCGGTCGAGCGAGGTCCAGGCCCAGCCACCGCCGTAGTAGTCGTCGGCAAAGGCGATGAACGCCGTCAGGTCGCGCCGGTACGCCTTGACCGTGTGGGGCGACTGATCCCGCTCCTTGGTCAGGTGCTCCAGATATTCCTCGACCATCGGCGCGGCGGGGGGGGTCAATTCTGCCATGACCACACGGTATCCTCCTCGTCGCGGTCTCGGCAAGCCCAGATTTTACGGGGTACCGCGGACGGGGTAGATTTGGAGGGTGCGACGCCCATCCCTCTTTGCTGAGAACCATTCCGGATGATTGATCGGCTCACGGCGGCCCTGGCCGACCGCTACGCGGTTCTGCATGAGCTCGGCCGCGGCGGCATGGCCACCGTCTATCTCGCCCGCGATGTCCGGCATGCGCGCCAGGTCGCGATCAAGGTGCTGCACCCGGAGCTCGCTGCCGTGCTCGGCGCCGAGCGTTTCCTGGCCGAAATCAAAACGACCGCCAATCTGCAGCATCCCCACATCTTGCCGCTGTTCGACAGTGGAAGCGCCGATGGTCAGCTGTTTTACGTGATGCCGTTTGTCGAAGGCGAAACCCTTCGGGCCCGTCTCGATCGGGAAACGCAGTTGCCCATTGCGGACGCGGTGCAACTCGCTCGGGAAGTTGCTGATGCGCTGCAGTACGCCCATGCGCGCGGCGTGGTCCATCGCGACATCAAGCCGGAAAACATTCTCCTGCAGGGCGGGCACGCCCTCGTCGCCGATTTCGGCATCGCGCTCGCCGTGCAGAGCGCAGGCGGCCAGCGGATGACGCAGACGGGATTGAGCCTCGGCACCCCGCAGTACATGGCGCCGGAACAGGCGATGGGCGAGAAGGCGGTCGATGGGCGCGCGGATATCTATGCGTTGGGGGCCGTGACGTACGAGATGCTGGCGGGCGAACCCCCGTTCACCGGGCCGACGCCGCAGGCGATTGTCGCCCGGGTGCTCACCACCGAAGCACCAGCCTTGGACTCAATCCGGACGACCGTCCCGGCCCATATCGCCGATACGGTTCATCGCGCGCTCAACAAACTCCCCGCCGATCGATTCACGGACGCGAAGGCGTTCAGCGCCGCGTTGACGGCGGCCGGTGCGGTGCCAGCGCCGGGATCGTCCCACGCGACCCGGCATCGACCCGATCGTTCCGGAGCCGGGCGACCCATCGGGTGGCTCGCGGCGACACTCAGCCTGGGATTGCTGGCAGGCTGGGCGCTCAGTCGGGCCGTTGGGCCGGCCCCGTCCGACTACCCCTTGACCATCACCGCGATCGAGCCGCCGCCTGGAAGCATCCTGACCCAGCGTCGATCCATCGCGTTGACACCGGACGCCGAACGTCTCGCTTTCCTGGCCTCGTTGCCGGATGGGACCCGGGAACTCTGGGTCCGCCGGCTGGACGACCCCACGCCCACGCCCGTGGCCGACACCAAGAACGCTCAGGTGCCGTTCTGGTCGCCGGACTCGCGGACGATCGGTTTTTTCATCGACGGTTTTCTGGTGGTGCGCGATGCCAATGGCGCCCGGCGACAGCTCTGTCCGGCCGTCGATCCGACCAGCGCCGATTGGGGAAGGAAAAACATCATTGTCTTTGCCCACCGCCTCGGCATTTCGACGGTGAGCGGTGATGGCGGCCCCTGCCAGCTGGTCATACCACGCGGACCCGGTACGCTGCCGAAGGCGGCGATGCTCCCCGACGGCGACCGCTTCGTGTACACGTTCCGCGACACCGACAGCGTGCGGGTCGCGCGGCTTGACGGAACCCTGCTCGCGACTCTGCCGTTCCACGCCAGGGACGTTCAGGTGGCGCCCCCCCATTGGCTGGCGTTGTCGAACGAGCAGGATTCGCGGGCACTCAACTTCCAAGAAATGGACTGGACGTCACTGACCCCGCGCGGGCCCCAAACCCAGGTGCTCAATGACGTGCGTTCAGCGGGTGGTGAGTTCACGCTGGGGTTCGGCGGGGACGCGATGGTGTACCTCCCCGGAAGCCTCGATCTGCCATTTCTCGAGTATGACGCCAACGGCGTCCTCCGAGACTCGGTTCGGATCAGTGGCACCTGGACGCTCGACGTCCATCAGTTTGGTCCGGGGGTGGTCAAAGTTGCGGTTGGCGGCAGTCTCGGGGGCCTCTGGCTCTACGATCTCGACTCCGATCGTGAGACCCGATTGAGCGTTCGTGATTCGGGCGGCCCCGAGCGCCGAATGCTGGGGGCCACGTACCCGCTCTTCAATCGCGACGGCTCCCGGCTGCTGTACATGGTCCTCCGCCGCACGTACTGCGACATCATCCTCCGCGATCTGGCTACCGATGCCGAGCGCTTCATCGCGCGGACGAACCGCGCGGGTGTGTGCCCGAAATTACTGGACTGGTCGCCTGACGAGCGCGAGGTGCTTGCGGAAGGCGACTCCGTTCTCCGCATCATCCCGCTGGATGGCTCGTTGCCACGCGTGGCGCTGGCCCGCCCCGGGCGGTTGTTGGAGGCGCGAATCTCGCCGGACCGTCGGACGCTGGCCTATTCGTCCGACGAATCGGGGCGGGCGGAAGTCTACCTGCGGGTGATCGAAGGGGGGTCACCGATCCGCATTTCAACCAGTGGTGGCCGCTGGCCGCGCTGGGGCGCGAGCAACGGTCTCCTCTATTTCCTGACGCCTGATGGACACGTGATGGTGACCGAACCTTCCCTGAACACGGCGACCCGGGTACCCGAGCCACGGGTGCTCTTCCGGGTAAGCAGCGCCGGGCAAGGCGTGTTCGACGACCGCGGGACCGGCTTTTCGATGTTGGGCAACGGGGAGCGGTTCTTTGTACGGCGATCCCCGGCAGCCGCCGCGTTGCGGTTGGTGCGGCCATGGACCCATCTGCTCCGGAGGGCTGAGTCGGCCCGGATGGTCACCACTCGGTAATCTCCGGCCGGTTCGCTCCCGGTCATCCGCTGCCGGCGTGCCGCTAGATCGTCGCCCGCCAGGCCGCAAAGTCGCGCTCGGCCCGTTCAACGAGTCTGGCCCGGCGTTCGTGCTTCGGCGTGCCGTCGGGCAGCGGCTCGACCAGGCCGAAGTTGGCGTTCATCGGCTGGAAGTGCTTCGGATCGGCCTCGGCCAAGTAGCGGTAGAGAGCGCCCAGCATCGTGGTCGGCGGGGGGATGACCGGGGGGAGTCCGGTCAGGGCGCGGTGCAGATTGATCCCGGCCAGGATCCCGGTACCTAACGACTCCGTGTACCCCTCGACCCCGGTGAGCTGGCCGGCAAAGAACGTGGTGCCCCGGGTGAGACCCGGCCCGAGCGCCGCGGGGCTGTTGATATAGGAGTTCCGGTGAATGCTGCCGAACCGGAAGAACTCGGCCCCGGCCAGGCCCGGAATCATCCGAAACACCCGCTGCTGTTCGGGAATCCGGAGCCGGGTCTGGAACCCGACCAGGTTCCACATCTGGGCCGCCTTGTCTTCGCGGCGGAGCTGGACGACGGCGTGGGGAATCCGGCCGGTCCGGGGGTCGCGAAGCCCAACCGGCTTCATCGGGCCGAACCGGAGGGTTTCGACGCCGCGCCGGGCCATTTCCTCGACCGGCAAACAGCCCTCGAAGTAGGGTACCTTGTCGAACTCGTGGGCCGTGAACTGATCGGCTTCGCCTAACGCCTTCAGGAAGGCCTCGTACTCCGGCTTGGTCATCGGCGCGTTCAAGTAGTCGTCCCCGTCGCCCTTGCCGTACCGGGACATGGCATAGAGCACCGACTGATCGAGGCTCTCCGCCGAGACGATCGGGGCAATGGCATCATAGAACGCGAGCGACTCTTGGCCCAGCTCGGCCGCAATCGCGGAAGCGAGCTTTTCCGAGGTGAGCGGCCCCGTCGCGACGATGCCCGGGCGGGGCAACTCCGACGCATCCTCGGCCACGACGCGGATGTTGGGATGACTCCTGATTTGCTCATCGACGGCCTGAGAAAAGACCTCCCGGTCCACCACGAGCGCGCTCCCCCCCGGCACCCGAGCCCGATCAGCCGCGGTCAGCAGGATACTCCCGAGCGAGCGCAGCTCCGCCTTCAGCAACCCGTGCGCGTTCGCCGTCTCCACCGACTTGAACGAGTTGCTACAGACCAACTCCGCCAGCCGCCCCGTCTGATGCGCCGCCGTCCGAACCG
>JANMHX010000120.1:0-10331 GCA_031375485.1 Gemmatimonadota bacterium
CCACCGAGATCGGGGCCCACGGGGGCCAATTGATCTCGTTGTTCTTCTTAGGCTACGGACTCGCCAACCTGATCTTGAGCCCGATCGCCGAACGGTTCGGGCCGAGGAAGGCGCTGGCCTGGTCGGTCGTCGCCTTTTCCCTGGCGACGGCCTTGAACGCCCCGTTTGGCGCCAGTGTCATCGCACTCGCCGCGCTCCGGTTCTTGCTCGGCGTGGCCGAGGGAATCCATTTTCCGATGTCGAGCGCGATCGTGAGCCGGTGGTTTCCGCTCAATGAGCGGTCCCGCGCCAACGGCCTGTTCATCATGGGCGTCCAGGTGGCCGTGGTCTCCGGCCCCTTCGTCATGGTGCCGCTGATCGAGCATTTCGGTTGGCGGAGCATGTTCCTGGTCCTCGGGGCACTCGGGCTTTTCGTCGCCTTGCCTGCGGTCATCGGTCTCCTCCGCGACGATGGGCCGTACCGCCAGGGCGACGGGACCGACGGCGCCCCGCTCTGGGCCGTGTTCCGAAACGGCAACTACTGGCTCGTGCTGGTGGCCGGCATTCTCAGCAACATCATCATCTACGGCATCCTGACCTGGCTTCCCACCTACCTCGCCAAGGGCCGTCAGGTGCCCTTTGCCGATCTGGCCGCGAGCGCCTCGGCGCCGTTTTGGCTCGGGGCCCTGGCCATTCCGGTCTGGGCCGTCCTCGGGGATCGGACCGACCGCCGGGCCCAGTTTGCCAGTGTGGGATGCGGACTCGCCGGCATCGGCGTGTACCTCGCGGCCCATTCCACCGGGCTGGCCCTGACGGTGGCATTCTTGGCCGGCTCGCTGTTTTTCCAGAACGCCTATCAGACCGCGGAATTCGCCCTGGTCCAGCGGATCCTGCCCCCGGAACGAGTCGGGGCGGCCACTGGTCTCTATAACGGCATGTCGATCATTCTCGGCGGAGCCGGCGGCACGGCCCTGATCGGCAAGGTGGTCGAAGTCACCGGCAGCTACGACAGCGGCCTGATGGTGGTGGTCGTGGCCGGCTTGCTCAATGCGGTCGTACTCGGGTTCCTCTATCGTCGGATCAAGTATTGAGGTCACCATGAAATTCGAAACCGACACCCCGTGCATCATCAGCGCGGCGCTTGTCGGCGGCTTTGCCCGCAAGGACCAGCTGCCCTGGCTGCCCTGCACGCCCAAGGAAATCGCCACGTCCGCCCTGGAATCCTGGCGGGCCGGCGCGGCCATCTGCCACATCCACGTCCGGGGCCCCGACGGCGCGCCGACCCACAGCAAGGCCTTGTACGAGGAAATCCGGAACCTGGTGCGGGCCGAGTCGGATCTCAACTTGAATTTCACCACCAGCAAGCTCGAGATGATGACCCACGACGACCGGTTCGAGCCGGTCCAGTGCGGCCCCGAGATCGCCACCTTCAACAGCGGCAGCCTCAACTTCGGCGATGTCTTCGTCTTCGAGAACTCGCCGACCTTCATGCGGCGGATCGCGATGGAGTTCTGGCGATTCCAGGTCCGGCCGGAGTTCGAATGCTTCGATACGGGCCACATCGGCAACATCAAGCGGATGATCGACGAGGGCTATTTCGAACCGCCGTATTTCTTCCAACTGGTGATGTTGCCGAGGGGGACGACACCTCCGCGTCCCGGGCTGTTGCTCGAGGTCCTCAAAGAAATGCCCGAGCAGAGCCAGTGGATGGCCGTGGGCGTCGGCAAAGACCAACTGCCGATGAACACCATGGGCATCATCCTCGGCGGCCACGTCCGGACCGGGTTCGAAGACAACTTCTACTATCGCCGGGGCGAGAAGGCCAAATCCAACGCCCAAATGGTGGAACGGGTGGTCCGGCTCTGCAACGACCTCAACCGTCCGGTAGCAACGGCGGCGGAGGCCCGGAAGATCCTCGGGCTTCGCGACGCCAAGGATCCCGCCTCGCTCGCCTACCGGCGGCCCTACCCGGCTCAGTCGACCACCGGACCCGTGGCGGCGTTCTTCGCAGCGGTCCCGGCGCTGCTGAGCGGCACCGCGCAACCAAGTTTAGCGGCGAGCTATCAGTTCCTGCTCCGCGGCGAGGGCGGCGGCGCCTGGTGGATCAGGCACGACAACGGCACGGTCACGGCCGGCCCCGGTGAGATCAAGGACCCCGCCGTCTTTCTCACGACCAGCACCGCGGATCTGATGGGCGTGCTGAACGGCACCGTTCATCCGTCCGGGGCGGTCCAGACCGGCAAGATCGTGATCAACGATCTCCAGTGGCGTGCTTACGGCGCGCTGCTGCAGGCGCTGGCGGCCGCGAAGAAGGCAACCCCGTGAAACGCCGAGCGTTTGCCGCGAACCTGACGATTCTGCTCGGGCTCGCCCGTCCGTCCCTCGCCCAGCAACCGGGGTGGGACCGCGGGTTCGACGCCCTGATGGACTCGATCCGGGTCCAGTGGAACGTTCCCGGCATGGCGGTGGCGGTCGTCTCCAAGGGCCGGGTCATCCACATGGCGGGGTACGGTCTCCGCGACGTGGCCGCCAAGCTCCCGGTCACCACCGACACCAAGTTCGCGATTGCCTCGATCAGCAAATCGTTTACCGTCACCACCCTCGCGGCCTTGGCCAAGCAGGGCAAGATCGAATGGGACCGCCAGGTCCGCGACTACCTCCCGGACTTCCGGATGTATGACCCGGTGGTGACCGAGCGGATGACGATTCGCGATCTCGTGACCCATCGATCCGGGCTCGCGCGGCACGATCTGATGTGGGGTATCGGCGTCTATGGCCGGGAGGACCTTTACCAGAGGCTCCAGTATCTCCAGCCGAACAAGGACTTCCGGACCGCCTGGCAGTACCAGAACCTGATGTTCACGACGGCCGGGTACCTGGCCGGCAAGGTCAATGGCAGCAGTTGGGAAGATCTGGTCCAGGCTGCGGTGTTTACGCCGCTCCGGATGACCAACTCGGGCACGTCGATCGACGCCTACACCCGGTCGCTGAACATCGCGCTTCCCTATGCGCTCCACGACGCCGACACCCTGATGCTGGTCCCATGGCGGAGCACCGACGCGATCGCGCCAACCGGTGGCGTCCACGCCAGCCTCGACGACCTGACCCGCTACCTCACGATGCACATGCAGGGCGGCACCTTCGAGGGCCGGGAGATCATCGCCCGGGCCGACGCCCGGGCCATGCAGACCCCCCAAATGGCCATGCAGCAACCAATGACGATTCTGGCCGGCGAATTCCCCGAGTTGGGCGACGAGGCCTACGGCATGGGTCTCCTGGTCACCAACTACCGGGGCCACAAGCTGGTCCACCACCCCGGCAACTGGGACGGCTATTCGCTCGAGCTGAGCTTCCTGCCTAACGATTCGCTCGGCGTCGTGGTGCTCACCAACATGTACAGCACCATCCTCAGGGATTTCCTGCCGTGGCTGATCTACGACCGGCTCCTCGGCCTCCCGGCTTCCAACTGGAATGCCCGGTTTCTCGACCGGCGGGGCCGGATGCGCGCCATGACCCAGAACCAACGAGCGGCCGAGGAAGCGAGCCAAGTCCCGAACACGACGCCGTCCCACCCGCTCGACGCCTATGTCGGGCGCTACAGTCATCCGGCTTACGGCGACATGGTGGTGAGCCGGGACGGCGACGGACTCCGCCTCAAGTTCGGGGCCTACGAATTCCCGCTGCCCCACTTCCACTACGATGTGTTCCGGTTCGCGCCCCCGGCCGGGAACCCGGTTCACAACCGGTTCCGGTGGCGGGTCACGTTCAATACCGACGTGGATGGGTCGATCGGGTCGATCTCGGCGCCGGTCGAACCAACGGTCGGGCCGATCGTGTTTACGCGACGGCAACCTACTCGGCCCACACCTCCCTGAAGTAACCGGGGAGATCAATGGCGAGTGCGTCGGAGACGCCGTCAGGGGCCCAGCTCAGCATAGCATCGGTCATGACCGCCTTCTGGGCCCCCGGGAACCACACCTCCACCACCCGAGCATCAAGGTCGATGATCCAGTAGGTCGGAATGCCCGACCGTTGATATCGCCGCCGCTTGGTGACCCGGTCGTACCGTGCGGTCGAGGGCGACAGTACCTCGGCGACCAAGATCGGGATCTTGAAATCGGCCCACTCGATCGGCTCCCGGCCGTCGATCAACCCGCCCACGAACAAGTCCGGCTGCACCAGCTGCCCCGAGCGGAGGTCCAAGTCGGCGGGCGCGAGACAGACTGCGCCGAGCCGGTTGGCGCGGACATACGGATCGACCAGCCGGAACAGCGATACGACCGCTCGCTGATGCAACCCGCGCGGGCTCGGACTCACCAGCAACTCGCCGTCAACCAACTCGTAGCGGTTGCCGTCGTCCGGGAGGGCCAACACGTCGTCTCGGGTCCAAGTCCTGGCAAGATCCGGCATGCCCATACGCTACGCTCGGCGGTGGTGGTTGCGCAACTCGGCGACATCCCGCCAAGTTGCTGCCATGAGCGCACTCGGTGGTCCGACTCCGCTGAAACGGTTCGAGGGCCCGGAATCGTGGGACGCCATCGTCATCGGCTCGGGCATCGGCGGACTCACCGCCGCCTCCCTCCTGGCCCAAGACGGCGGCAAACGCGTCCTCGTGCTCGAACGCCACTACACCCCCGGCGGATTCACCCATGCCTTCCATCGCCCCGGCTACGAATGGGACGTTGGCGTCCACTACATCGGCAACGTCGAACCCGGTTCGATGGTTCGGCAGCTCTTCGACCGGATTTCGGGCGGCCGACTCGACTGGGCCGACATGGGCGAGGTCTACGACCGGGTCGTGATCGGCGGTAAGCAATACGAGTACCCGAAGGGCCGGACCAACCTCGAGCGGATGTTGAAGACCGAGTTCCCCGCTGAGCACGGCGCCATCGATCGCTACTTCGCGCTGATCAAGCAGACCGCCCGCGGGGCCGCCGGGTACTACGGCGAGAAGGCGGTACCCGGCTGGATCGCCGCGATCGTCGGGGGCCTGATGCGGCGGCCCTACCTCCGCACCGCCGGCCGCTCGACTCGGTTGGTGCTCGAAGAGCTGACCGGCAATCAACGTTTGATCGCGGTGCTCACGGCCCAATACGGTGACTACGGCCTCCCGCCGGCGGAGAGCAGCTTCGCGATTCACGCGATGGTCACCGGCCACTATTTCGGTGGAGGCTTTTATCCGGTCGGCGGAGCCGGACGGATCGCCGAGACCGTCATCCCGACCATCACGGCGGCCGGCGGCGCGGTGGTGGTGAGCGCCCCGGTGGCGAAGATCCTGCTCGAAGGCGGCCGCGCCATTGGAGTGGAGTTAGAGGAAGGCCGCCGATTCCTGGCTCCCGTCGTGGTGAGCGATGCCGGCGTTCGTAACACGGTCGAACGCCTGCTCCCGCCGGACCTCGAGGCCGTCCGTCCGTTTCGCGACCGGCTCCGGACCCTACCCGCGTCGTACGGCCACTTCTCGCTCTATCTCGGCGCCGAGGGAACGCCCGAGTCGCTCGGCCTCCCGAAAGCCAACTACTGGATCTATCCCGATGAGCGGTATGAACAGGCCCTTGCCGAGTTCTGCCGCGACCCGAACGCGCCGTTTCCCCTGGTCTACATCTCGTTCCCCGCGGCCAAGGATCCCGACTTCCAACGGCGCCACCCGGGGCACTCCACCATCGAAGCCATTACCCTGGCGCCCTGGAATTGGGTCGAGCGGTGGTCGGACACCCGGTGGAAGAAGCGAGGCGCCGAGTACGATCAGTTCAAGGCGGGATTTGCCGACCGGCTCCAACGAGTGGTCGAGGAGTTCGTGCCCGGACTTCGGGGCCGGATCCGCCACGCCGAACTCTCGACGCCGCTTTCGACCGCACACTTTGCCGGCTATTCCTCAGGTGAAATCTACGGTCTGAATCACACGCCGGCCCGCTTCGGGGAGCGGTGGCTCAAACCGCGGACCCCGATCAAGGGGCTCTACCTGACCGGGCAGGACATCTCGAGTTGCGGCGTGGCGGGGGCGATGGTCGGCGGCGTCCTGACGGCGTCGGTGGTGTTGGGCCGGAACTTGATGGGTTCGAAAAACTAGGCTCAGCGCTTCCGTTGGCGCGCGAGCCAAGCCACCGCGGCCCGTGGCAGCCACTCGTGCCCGCCGTCAAAAATCGTCACCCGGTACCTCCCCGCGGTCCGGCGCAGAAAGATCCGGCGGCCGAGTTCGGCATCGCTGGACGTGTCAGCCACGCTCGGTGACGGGAGACCGGGGCCGGTCCCCATCAGCGCCTCGACGTCGGCATCACTGACCACCCCGGGAGCGAGCGCCTGGAAGGTCCGCAACGTATGCGATGCGGCGACGGTGCTGTCGAACCGGCCGGCCGCCAAATCGATCGGGACGGCGGGGCGTGCGACCAAGTAAGTCAGCGGGGAGCGATCCCGATACTCGGCAGCGATCCGCTCGCTCTCGGCCGGGCCGCCGCCGAAGCACCCCCGCGTCATTGCACCGTAGTCGTTTCCGCTGTTGGCCTCATACCATGCTCGCAAGTCGCTGATCCCGACCCACGCACTCGCCCCAGCCCAAAGGCCGGGATGGCGGCCGGCCATCAGCATCGTCATGTAACCGCCGCCCGAGAGCCCAAGCACATAGATCCTGCGTCCATCCACCGGGTAGTGCCTCCGAACCCACGCCACCGCGTCGAGAATGTCCTGCTGGGCGAGCCGGGAGCCGCAGGCCTCGGGATGATCGTTCCGGCCCCGGAAGTTCGGCGCCAGGAGGATCCATCCTCGCGCTTCGGCTTCAGCCTCGACGGTCGAGTCGCGCTGTTCGAGGTCGAAGCTCCAGGTGTGGAGCAACACCGCAAGGGGCGCCGGCTTCGACAATTTGGCCGGGAGCGTAAGGTAGGACGGCTGCCGGCTCGAGTCGGCCAAGCTCGGGATTTCAATCCGGTGGCGGCCCGCCGCGCTCGGCACGGCAACCTGGGCCCGAACTGCCCCTGCCATGACCAGGGCCAACACCATCAGGCGGGCCGCTCGAGCCGCGATGCTCATCAGGGGTTCAGCGAATGATGAGCCGCTGGCGCCAAGACGGCTGGCCGCGGCCGAAGGCAGCGGTGAGCACGAGTTCCCCCGGTTCAGGCGTGAGTTCGAAATCCCAGGTCTCGCCAACCGCCACGGCCTGGATCGCCGGGCGAACGGTCCGGACCGCGGCCGGCAAGTCGGCGCCATCCTTGGCGCGGGCCACCCAGCGAATCACGGTGGTATCCTGCCGGATGGCATAGCGGACCGAAATGGCCGGACTCAGGTTGATGAAACGGAACCGGTGCCGGACCCCCGCCGCCAACTCGAGCGGGGCGGCCCCGGTGCTATCCCCGTTGACCATCAGCTTCGGTCCGCACTCCGGCGAGGATCGACCCCCGGTACACGGGACCGAGGTTTCGTCATCGGGACCGTTCCACCCGCCGAGGTAGACGTGATCGCGGGCCGGATCGAAGACCTCGCCGGGTTCGAGCACCACCAACGGGCCGATCGCGCCGGCGGTTACCTGCTCGATGTCGTTGATATGGGTGTGGTAGATGAAGGTGCCGGCCCGGGGCACGGTCAGCCGGGCGGTGAAACTGTCGTCCGGGGCCACCGGCGGCGCCACCATCGCCCCCTGCCCGCTCCAGCCGACGACGCCGTCCGACCAGCTCTCGAGCTCCAACCCGTGCCAATGGATCCCGACCGGCTCGCCGGCTCGGTTATGGATCGTAATGTCGGTCGGTTCGTCCCGCCTCAACACGATGAGGGAACCGGGGATCTGGACCGAATCGGGAGCGGGCGCCATCGTCCCCCGCTGAAGGATGTAGCTGAACGTCCGGGGCATCCGCCCCCGCCGCTCGCCCTCGTTGACGTAGAGATCGAGCGGTCGGGGCGTGCCGGTCCGCGCGTACGACTCGCCCGGCCGCGGCGCGACGACGAGTCCCATGACCAAACCGGCCATGTGCTTCATCGGATCGATCGAGGTGGTTTCGCGGACCTCAACATCAGGCCCGTGCCGGTGGCCGAGCCGGGCATCCGGCACGACGTGAAAGGTGAGGTGGCAGTGGAAGAGCCAGTTCCCCGGGCGGTCGGGCGACCAGGTCAGGGTCCGGGTGGCCCACGGCGCCATGCTCTCCGTGACCGCCAGCGTCCGCTCGGCGGGGGGCACGTCCTCACTCGTGATCCCACCGCCCTTGGCGTCGATCCGGAAGTAGAACCCATGGAGATGCATCGGGTGGGCGCGGATCGTCCCGTTGATCACCCGCCACCGCGCCGTGTCGCCGACCACGAGACCGATCCGCTCGGTATGGGGCCAGGATCTCCCGTTGATCGCAAGTACGTCCCCTGAAACGGAGGAATCGCCTTCCTGCGAGAAGATGTTCATCACGAGCACCCGGTCCGGTGGTGAGCCCTCCGGAGGATCGACCACGAAGGCTCCGCCCGCCGTCTCCCGCTCGGGGAGGCCGCGGTTGTCGGGGTGGTTCCCGATGATCGCCCGGTAGTAGTAGGTGCCGGGCGCCCCCGCCCGGAATGCCACGTCCACGCTGGCACCCGGCGCCACATGCAGCGTCTCGCTCGCCGCGATTGGCTGGGTCGCGAATCCGATCAGGTGAATCGTCGAGTCGGGAAGGGCGTTGTGAATCCGAGCCCGCACGGGGCTCCCGGTACGAACCCGAATCAGCGGCGCCGGAATGACCGGGACCTTTCCCTCTTCACCAAAGGCCTCGACGGTCACATGCGGGCCGTCGGCGGCGTCCGGGTACCAATCGGCCCGTTGAACCACCAGCCGAATGGCCAGGGTATCGCCCGAGGTCGTGCCGGCGGGGTTTCGGTTGTCGTTGGCGAGAACTCTGGGGGTGTCGGAGGCCGGGACTCGGGGGGTGGCGAAAGCCGCCAGCGTGACGAGACCGGCGAGCAAGACACCCAGATTGTGAGAGGATTTCATGGGACCGAAAGTTGGGCCCTGGCGGGGATTCCCGCCAGGGGCACCTCAAGCGACTCTCGTTACGGCTGACCGGTCACTTTCACCGGGATTTTGCTCAGTTGGTAGCTCCCATCCCCCAAGTGACCGAGTTGGTTCCGACCCCAGCAATAGGCGGTACCCACGGTGGTCACCCCACAGGAAAAACTCTGCCCGGCGCTGATCGTGGCAAACACGAGCGATCCGGACACCGATCCGGGAACGGGCCGGGCCGTCGTCGTTCCGTCACCCAGCGTCCCTTCGCGATTTTCTCCCCAGCAATCGGCTACCCCGTTGGCCTCGAGTGCGCAGGTATGGCTGTTGCCCAAATCAATCGCGGTGAAGGCGCGGCCGCCAGACACCGGAACCGGCAGGAGGCGCTGGGTCGTCGATCCGTCGCCCAGTTGGCCCTGAAAATTGGCGCCCCAACAATAGGCCGCTCCCACCAGCGTCAGTCCGCAGGTCGCCCCTTCTCCCACCGAGATCGACCCGAAGGTGATGCCCCCGGCCACCGGCGTCGGCACCAGCGCGTTGACCGTCGTCCCGTCACCGATGCCGCCGTTCCGGTTGTCTCCCCAGCAGTACGCGGCTCCGCTCGCGGTAACCCCGCAGGCCCGGAAAAAGCCGACCGACAGCGAGGCGAAGACCAATCCGCCGGACACCGGCACCGGCGTCACACTACCGACGCCAGTGCCGGTACCCACCTGCCCAAAGTCGCCGAACCCCCAACAGTAGGCCGCCTTGGCGACGCTCAAGCCGCAGGAGTACCGAAACCCGGCACCGATCGACGTGAACGCCAAACCAACCCCCACCGGCACCGGCGTCAGTCGGTCGTCGGTCGACCCATCGCCGATGGCCCCGTTGGTGTTGGACCCCCAGCAATAGGCCACGCCTGCTGGCCCGAGGCCGCAGGTGTGAAAAATCGCCGGGGCAATCACCGAGAGCGACGGCCCACCGGACACCGGCACCGGAAACGCCGACGAGATTCGATCCAAGCCGTTGCCCGGCACGCCCTCGCCCCAACAGTACCCGGAGCCAACACTGGTTCGGCCACAGGCCGTGGTGAAGCCCGCCACTACCCCAACGAGTCGGCCCCCGGCCGTCGGCGGACGAACGGTGATCGTGGCTGAGCCGCTCTTGGCCTCAGACGTGGCCGTGACCGTCGTGGTTCCAGCGGTGAGGCCGCTGATCGCCCCGGTCGAGCTCACGGACGCTACCGCCGGATCGGCGCTGGCCCAGGTTACCGCTCGGCCGGTCAGGTCGATCTGGTTCACGTCTCGGAGCGTCGGCGGAACCGTGATGATCGCGCCGATCGGCACCAACACCGCATTCGGCCGAATGAAGACCCGATCGACCGGCAGCAAGGATTCCACCACGGTAACCGCGGCAGACCCGCTCCGGC
>JANMHX010000020.1:0-35771 GCA_031375485.1 Gemmatimonadota bacterium
CCGCTCCCGGGGCCGACGGGCACCGGGAGCGGCGGCGAAGCTGCCCGAGCGACGGGGTTACTTGATCGTGATCTTACTCTTCATGACCGGCTCCATCTTCGGAAGCCGCACGGTCAGAATCCCGTCGTTGTACAGGGCCTCGATCTTCGCCTCCTGAACGACAGCCGGCAGCCGGAGCGTTCGGGCAAACCGACCTTCAATCCTCTCCTCCCACAGGAAATCCTCACCCTTTTCCTCTTTGCGGAGCTCCCGCTTGCCGCCGATCGTGAGGAGATTTCCGTCCAGGTTCACATCGAGATCGTCCCGGGCCACTCCGGGGATCTCCATCCGCACGACGTACTCCTTCGGGGTCTCCGAGAAGTCGAGGGCGGGTTCCCAGAGCCCTTCGGCGGGAGCTCGTGGGACAGCCGACGTCCAAGCTGCCGGATGCAGGAACCGATCGAAGAACCGGTCGAATTCCTTCAACGGGGCAACGGGTGGCGCCACTTTCATGATTCGCATACCTACCTCCTTGCCTCTCTCTGAGGCGGTGGATTCCCTCGTTTCGGACTCCAAGATGGCACCGGGGCAGCCAAGGCGTGATGAAGCGACTCTGAAGGGGTGTTCGTGAAGGGCATTTCAGGTGCCGTTCAAGGGGACTTCGCCAGTGCCAGTCGACCTTCCTCCATGACCACCGCTGAGCCTCTCGCTGCGCCGGCCTTTTCGCCCGACGAGGTCCTCGAGGCCCTGGCCCGTTCGTGGCAGCGGGAACGCCGCCGGGCCCTTCGCGACCCGACTCCCGAGGCCGTCCACCGCCTCCGAACCGCCGCCCGCCGGTTGGAGGCCGCCGGCCGAATCGCCGGCGCTCAGTTCGGGTTCGCGCCATCGGTGCCCTGGGCCGACTGGGAATCCGTCAACGCCAAGCTCAGCCGGCTCCGGGATCTCGACGTGACCCGCGTGATCCTGCAGGAAGCCGCCTCGCAAGGGCTCGCCACGGACGGGGCGCTCCGGCAGCGGCTCGACGAGCTCGCGTGGGAGCGGAAGCGAGCCCTTCGACGGGCCCTGAAGGCGCTGGAACACCATCGGAGCGGGCGAATTGCCCGGCGAGTGGCGCGGCTGGCATCCGGACTTGCGCCCCCAGCCTCTGTCGCCGAGGCGGCCGGAAATTGGTGGTCAGCGTTTGGGGCAACGGTCACCATTGACCCCGGGTTGCGGCAGGCTCTCGCCCCAGCGCTCCGACGACAGGCCGGCCGAGCCGCCGCGCATCAGCTTCGGATCCGACTCCGCGCGCTCCGGTACGGGCTCGAATGGTGGAGCGCGCTCGGCCTCACGGTCTCGCCCGCGGTTGTGGCCTTCCTTCGAGATGCCCAAGACACCCTGGGCCGGATTCGCGACTACCGCCGAGCGGCAGCCGCGCTGGCAGGCCCGGAGCTCCGCCGATCCCGCTCGGTGCTGGTGGCCGCGCGGCGGAGCGAGGTCGCCCACTGGCCAGAGGTGGCCGAGCGGGTCGATCTTCTGGGAGTCTCGCCCTTCGAGGGTATCTCGCGATGACCACCAGGATCCACGCTGTCTGCTACCTGTCCTACGCCTTCGAAGTTGGGTTAGGCATCGACCTCGACGCCTGCGACCGGCAACTCGAACAGTCCTCCCGGCAGACGATCCGGAAGAGCCGCCGGGTGCCGCCCCATTTCGACTACCGGCCCCGGCCCCTCAGAATCGCCGAGCCGGCCGAGGGGTTGGCGCACGGTGAGTCTGCCGTAACTCGAGTCGAGATCGTCCTCCACGACTTCGGCGCCGCCGCGGTGACCTATCAATTGCCGGTTGAGTGCACCCCGGCCGAATTGGCCCGGCTCTCGGAAGGCCTGCAGTCCAACGAGACCTTCGAGCCGGACGCCCGCCGGCGGCTGGCCGCCCTCATCCCGAACCTGGGGTCCGCGATCAGCCGCCCCCGGTTGGCGGAAGCGTCCGAGGACTACCTCGTGGTGACGATCGACCCGGCCGACATCGGCTCCGACATCGAGTCGCTCGTCCGGGACCGCGCCCCGGAGCTGGCCGCGATCCTCCGCGGCACCGGCGGGCCGCTGGCCGGCGAGGAGATCGAGGAGGCCGTCAGCAAGCGATTGTCGTTCAGCCCCGACGATCTGACCGTCATCGACTGGAACGCCGCCGTGATCGTCGATCGGGAGCCCGACGACACCCGCCTGCTGCTCGAATTCGCGAACGTCCAACTGCTCGAGCTCCGCCACCTCGACGGCGAACTCGACCGCGCCGTCGACCAAGCGTACACTATGCTGGCGCAGGCGGACCGGGGGTGGCTGCGAAGCCTCCGGCCACCCGGCACGGCCCTGCGCCATTTGGGCGAGCTGCAGATGGACGCGGCAACCCTGTTCGAACGGGTGTCGAGTGCGGTGAAGCTGTTCGGCGATCAGTTCTTCGGCCGAGTCTACGTGGCCGTGTCCCAGCGCTTTCATTTCGGGTCCTGGGACCGGGCTATTACCCGGAAACTCGATGTCCTCGACGGGATCTATCAGAAGGTCGGGGACCGGGCCACCGCCCGGAGACTAGAAGTCCTTGAGTGGATCGTCATCATCCTGATCGCGACGGAGCTGCTGCTGGCATTGGCCTAGGGACACTCCGGTCCATTTCACCGCTCCTTCACAACGGGCCGGGTAACGTACCCCGTAACCCGAGGCAGGATTGATCCCGATGCGCACCCGACCGTCCCAACCGACCGCCAGCGACCAGCTGATTGAACGGCTGAGCCGGCTCGAGAGCCGGAGCGCGACCGTCGTCACCTGCTATCTCAAGCTCGACCCGGCGGCCCGGCGGAACCGGGCCTACCTCGTCGATCTCTTGAACCGGGTGCGGGACCTCGAAAGCACCCTCAGCCTGCTCGAACCCGACCCGGCCGACCGGAAACGGGTGACCGCCGATATCGAACGGATCGTCCGTTGGCTCGCGCTCCCCAAGAATCTGCCCCACCTGGCCGGCGTCGCGGTGTTCGCCTCGAAGGCCTTGGGCCTGTTCGAGACCGTTCCCCTCCCCCGGGTCCATCGGAACCGGATCGCGATCGACACTCGTCCCCTACTCCACGAATTGCTCGACGCCCGGGAGACACTCGGCCACTATTTGGGGGTGGTCATCGACCGAAGCCGGGCCCGGTTCTTCCACGTGGCGGCCACCGGCGCCCAGGAGCTGAATGCGTTGGTGCCGGTCAGTCGCCGCGGCGGGAAGTACCATAGCGACCGGGCCGATGCGCCGGGCCAGGGCGAATTTCGCTATCACCAACAGATTGCCGCCGAACAGAACCGGCACTATGCGGCCACCGCCCGTGAAATCGCCAGACTGCTGCAGGCCCGGCCCTATCGCGGTCTGGCGGTCTTCGGCCCAGACACCCGGACGACCGCCTTGATGGCGTTCCTGCCGCCACGGCTCGGTGCGCTCTGCCTTGGCACCGGCCGCCTAAATCCGACCGCCGTCAATGAAGCCGAGGTGGCGCGGGCCGTCTGGGATCTCGAATCGAAAGCCGAGCGGCGCGACGAAGCCTCGCTGCTCGATCGGGTGGCGGAGGCGGTCCCCACCGGCTGGGCGGCCAACGGCGCTCGCGAAACGCTCCGTGCACTCGGACGCGGGCAGGTCCGTGAGCTGATCGTTCCGGAGAGTGCGTCAGGCGCCGGCTTCCGGTGCCGGGACAGTGGCCAGTTGGTGCTGGTCCCACCGGAATGCCGCGGCGCCGGCCATCCGGACCCGGTGCCTCATTTGGTCGACCACGCGATCGAGGACGCGCTCCGCCAAGGCGCCCAGGTCGTGGTCATCGACGACCCGGCGGTCGCCGCCCGGATCGACGGATTGGCCGCCACGTTCCGCTTCCGTTCCCGCTGACCCTTCTCCCGGAGCCATCATGCCCACTTCCCGCGAAACCCGTCGTCCCAAGATCGTCCGGGACCTGATGACCACCGAGGTGATCACCGTCGAACCCGATGTCCCGGTTGCTCAAGCGGTCGAGCTGCTGGCGGACAGCCACGTCTCCGGCTTGGCGGTGGTTGACCATCAGGGCCACCTCATCGGGGTAATCTCGACCACCGACATCGTCAACGCCGAGGCCGAAATGGCCGGCGAGCCGGTCCGCGACCGCCTCTGGTCGGTGGCCACCGTCCGCGACATCATGACCCGCAAGGCGCTGCCGGTGAGCCCGGATCTCGAACTCCGGGAGGCGGCACTCCAGATGGACTACGCCGATGTGCACCGGCTCTTCGTCATGGAAAACGACCGTTTGATCGGCGTAATTTCCAGAAGCGACATCAATCGGGCCTTCGCGGCCGGAACCCTCGGCTGACGGGATGCGGTGGACCTACGGCATCGGCCGTCTCGCGGGCCTCGACATCAGGATCCATGTCACATTTCCGATCCTGATCGGGTGGGTCGCCCTCAGCGCCTGGGCCGCCGAGCCGTCGGCGGCGAATGTCCTGGCGGAGGTGAGCGCGGTGCTGCTCCTCTTTGCCGGAGTGGTGCTGCATGAGATGGGACACGCCCTGACCGCCCGGCGGCGGGGAATCGGCACCCGCGACATCACCCTCCTTCCGATCGGCGGAGTCGCCCGGTTGGAGCGGATGCCCGAGCGACCCCGGGACGAGATCGTCATTGCCATCGCCGGACCGGCCGTCAGCTTCGCCATCGCGGGGATCCTCGGCGCCGTGATCGCCGCCGGCGGCGGATCGCTCAGTCCCGCGGTCGCCTTCGGGCCGGACGGATCGATCCTGCAGCGGGTCGCCGCCCAGAATCTGATCCTCGGGCTCTTCAACCTGCTTCCCGCGTTTCCGATGGATGGCGGCCGGGTTCTCCGAGCCGCGTTAGGCGCACGGATCGGACTGCTCAAGGCTACCCGGATCGCGGCCGGGATCGGCCGGATGCTGGCGGTGGGGCTCGCGTTCGTGGGGCTCGCCGGCAATCCGTTTCTCATGATCCTAGCGCTGTTCTTGTGGATCGGCGGCGGGCTCGAGTTGGCGGACCTGGAAACCCGCCAACTGATCGGCGATCTCCCGGCGTCCGCGGCGATGGTGACCAACTTTGCTTCTTTGAGCCGGACCGACCCGCTGGAGCGGGCGGTGGAACTCACCCTGGCCGGGTCCCAGCGCCACTACCCGGTGATGGAGGGAGACCGCCTGATCGGCATCCTGACCCAGGCGGGTTTGCTCAGCGGACTCGCGGCCCGCGGCGGCAATTCCCCCGTGGCCGACTCGATGGTCGCGCCCCCGGAACTCATCGGCCCCACTGACGCCCTGGCCGGCGTCTTCGCCCGGCTCCAGTCCCTCCCCGAGGGAGTGGCCCCGGTGGGCTACGGGAACGGGATTACCGGCCTGATCGATCGCGACAACCTGATCGACCTGCTCAAGATCCGGGGCGCCGTTGCCCGTCGCGCCGAGACCGTTACCGGGGCGCCACGCCCCCGCCCTTAACCAACCCGACCTTGGTCAAGATCTGCTCCATCAGGCACCACCGGGTAAAGGCCGATTGGATCAGGTTCACGCCGACGAAGGCGGTGAACAGGTACCAGTACGGACTCACCCAGTGGCCGAGGGCCAGGGAAATCAGAATGAAGGTCCCGGCCACCAGCCGGATCGCATAGTGCATGGGCATGTTCATGACACCTCCGCATAGAGTAGTGGAATCAGGACCAACGTCAGAATCGTCGCCACCACCGCGCCCGCCATCAAGGCCAGGCCAAGCCCTTGGAAAATCGGATCGGCCACCATCACCGCGCCCCCGATCACGACCGCCGCGGCCGTCAGCACGATCGGTCGCGCTCGAATCGTCCCGGCCTCGATCACCGCCTCCCGCACGGATCGTCCCCGCCCCCGCTCTAATTCGGCAAAATCGACCAAGAGGATCGAATTGCGGACGATGATTCCCGCCAGCGCGATCATCCCAATCATCGAGGTTGCCGTAAAGAACGCTCCGGCCACGGCATGACCCGGCAGGATCCCAATCAGGGTCAGCGGGATCGGCGCCATGATGACGAGCGGGGTCACGAACGACTGGAACCACGCCACGACCAGGAAGTAGATCAGCACCAAGACCGCAGCGAAGGCGATTCCCAGGTCGCGGAACACTTCGTAGGTGATCCGCCATTCGCCGTCCCAGGTGACCGACGCCGTTTCAGTCGTGGCCAAGGGCCCGCTCCAGGTCGTCGTGATGCCCGCCCGTTCGAGCATCGGCTCGACGGCGAGCATCGCGTAGACCGGTGCCTCGATCACGCCGGCGACATCCGCGGTGACATAGATCACCGGTTTCAGATCCTTCCGGAACCGGGGCTCCATCCGGGGCGCCGTGTCGACCGACGCGACCGCACCGACCGGAACCACCCCACCGGCCCGGCTTATCACCGGAATGCCCTTCAGGGCCGCGATACTGGACCGATCCCGTTCGGCCAGCCGGACCACGACCGGCACCGGCTCGGAGGCATGGGGGTCGTGAAGCAGCCCGGCCTCGAGGCCCCCGATGCTCCGGACCGCCTGCGCCACCTCGGCGCTCGCGAGCCCGGCGAAGTTGGCCACGTCGGGACGGACCGCCACCCGGAGTTCCACGGCGGGATCGGCCAGGGTCCAGTCGCTATCGACGATCCCCGGCGTCGAATCGAAGGCCCGGCGGACTTCACTCGCCACCCGCCGGCGAGTGGCCTCGTCCGGGCCGAACACTTCAGCGGTCAGGGTCGAGAGCACCGGCGGACCGGGCGGGATCTCGGCCACTTTCGCCCGGGCACCGTACCGGGCCGCGACCTCGGCGACGATCGGCCGGAGCCTAACGGCAATCGCGTGGCTCTGGGCCTTCCGGTCGTCCTTCGGCGCCAGGTTGACTTGGAGATCCGCGACCTCGGGACCCTGGCGAAGGAAATAGTGGCGAACCAACCCATTGAAATTGAACGGCGCCGCGGTGCCGGCATAGACTTGAATGTTCCGGACGTCGGGATCGGCCAGGAGCCGCTCGCCGATCTCATGGGCCGCCCGGGAACTCACCTCGAGCGGCGTGCCCTCGGGCAGGTCGAGGATGACTTGGAACTCGCTCTTGTTGTCGAACGGAAGCATCTTGACCGTCACGGCCTTGAGGCCGATCAGCGCCATCGAACCAAGCAGCAGCACCACGACCACCGCATAGGCTGCCCACCGCTCTCCGCGCCGGTCGAGCAACCGCTCGAGCGTGGCCCGATAGAGGCTTCCGACTCGGCCGGCCGACTCGCCCTTAGGAGCCGTTTCGTGGCCGGCCTCTTTGATGAGCCGAAGCGCCAGATACGGCGTGACGATGAACGCCACCGCGAGCGAGAACAGCATCGCCATCGACGCGCCCACCGGAATCGGCCGCATGTACGGGCCCATCAGGCCGGTGACGAAGGCCATCGGCAGAATGGCGGCGATGACGGTGAAGGTGGCCAGTATCGTCGGATTCCCCACTTCATCGACCCCGTCGACCGCCGCCGTGGCGGCCGACTTGGTCCGCATCCCGACGTGCCGGGCAATGTTCTCCACCACAACGATTGCGTCATCGACCAGGATCCCGATCGCGAAGACCAGCGCAAACAGGGTGATCCGGTTGAGGGTGTAGCCGAGGAGCCGATACACCAACAGCGTCAGCGCCAGGGTCACCGGTACGGCCACGAGTACCACCAGCGCCTCCCGCCACCCGAGCGCGAACCACACCAGGAGCGCCACCCCGAGGGTGGCGACGATGATATGACTGAGGAGTTCCTGGGCTTTCTCGTTGGCCGTCTCGCCGTAGTTCCGGGTAATCGACACCGTCAAATCGGCCGGTACCAGCACCCCTCGGGTGGCTTCGACCGCCGCGATGATCCGATCGGCCAGGGTCGCGGCGTTGACGCCGGGCCGCTTGGCAACCGAGATCGTGACCGCCGGACTGGTCGGCCGGCCGGCTTCGAGGTGACTCACATACCACGTCGGTTCTGCCGGGCCGTCCCGCACCGAGGCGACATCCGCCAGGCGGACCCCGCGTCCCTGATGAACCCCCACCAACACCTGGGCGACGTCCTCCGCGGTGGCCAGGAGACCGCCAGCCCTCACCGGTAGACTCCGGTTGTTCATCACCACCGTGCCGGCCGGGATCAGCGCATTGGCGCCGCCTAACGCCTGGACCAGCCGGTCGAGTGACAGGCCGTGGGCCGTCAACCGGGCTGGATCAGGCTCCACCATCACCAGCCGGGGCGCGCCGCCGATCAGTTCGACTTGGGCCACGTTCTCAATCGGTTGGATCACACTTCGCAACTCCGCCCCGATCCGGCGGAGTTGGAACTCGTCGTATCCGGCCCCATGCAGCGTCAGGGCCAGCACCGGCACTTCGTCGATGGTATGGAGCTTCACCAAGGCGCGCGTCCCCGACAGCTTCGCGAACACCTTCACGACGCTGGTCTCGGGGTCATCACCCACTGCAAACCGTACCGTGATCATCCCGCCGTCGGGGAACGAGGTGGTGTACAGGTGTTCAACCCCCGGAATCTCCCAGAGCCGGCGTTCGGCCGGCTCGACGATCCGCCGCTCGACCTCCTCCGGGCTCGAACCGGGGGCCGCCAGCAAGACGTCGATCATCGGGACGCTGATCTGGGGTTCCTCCTCCCGCGGCGTCGTGAGGACCCCGCCGAGTCCGGCCACCAGCGACGCGACGATCAAGAGCGGCGTGAGCTTGCTGTTCAGAAATGCCTGGGCCACCCGGCCCGAGATCCCAACTTTCATCGCCATGTCTCCTGGCCGATGACCGGGCGGACCCGGTCGCCGTCCTTGACCTCGGCTGGGTGGGTGAGGATCACGTCCCCCGCCTCCAAGCCGCTCGCGACCGCGACCCCGGTGCCGGACGTCCGGCCCAGCCGGATCCACCGGAGCCGCGCGGTCGAATCAGCAAGGACGAGGAAGACACCGGTCAGTTCGCCACGCTGAACCACCGCGCTCACCGGAATCATCAAATCACCGGTCGGCCGGCCGGCCATCGGGAACTCGGCGATCGCGGTTAGGCCGGGCGTCAGCGGAGTCGGGGTGGCGAGCCGGATCTCAACCGTTCGGCTCACCGGGTCGGCCGACGGCACGATCGCCGCGATCTTGGCCGTCACCCCCTTCTCCTCGGCGCCGATCAACACTCGGACGGCCTTACCGATCACGAGCGCGGCGGCAACCGGCTCCGGCACGCCGACGACGATCTCTCGGGCGCCGAGGTCCTCGACGACGAGGACCGGCTGCCCTGGAGCGGCGAGGTCGCCGGGGTCGGCGTTCCGGGCCGTGATCACCCCGTCGAACGGCGCCACCAGCGAGGCATACCCGAGCTCCGCCGAAGCGGCTTCGGAATGGCCCCGGGCCTGCTCGAACGCCGCCCGGGCTCCCTCAAGCTGGGCAATGGGAATCGCGCTATCGGCATAGAGCCGCTCCATCCGCCGGAGGTTGGTGGTCGCGAGGTCGAGTCCGGCCGTGGCCTGGCTTCCAGCCGCCACGACCGCACCCCGTTCGAGCGTCGCGAGTACCTGCCCCGCGCGAACCCGGTCACCAGCGCGAACCCGGATCGTCTCGATCCGCGCCATCATCCGGGTGGCGAGGCCGGCTTGACGGACGGCCCGAACCGTTCCAGCCCCTCGATAGGTGTCGAGGCCCGCCCCCGCGCCAACCCGATACGCCGGGACCTGCGTCACGGGCCCGGCTGGCGCCGGCTCCGCCCGGTCGGTCCGGCCAGAGCAGCCTAACGTGGCGGCCAGCATGGTGGTCGCGAAAACCGTCCGCTTCATGGATTACCTCCCCGCGCCACGGCCACTTGGGCCTGGGCGATCCGGGCTTGAAAGAGTGCTTCGAGACGGGTCAGCCGCTGGGCCGATTCGCCCGCTCGAACCGCTAAGAGTTCCGAAATGGTGGCCACCCCACCGGCGTACCGGGTCGCCGAGATCCGGGCGGCCTCCGCGGCATAGCCGAGGGCCCGGTCGGTTGCCGCGAGTGCCACCGTCGCCGCCCGGAGCCGGGCCGCCGCCGCCCGCACCTCGGCGCCGGCCGTGCGCTCGGCGGCCGCGAGGTCATCGGCGGATCGGTCGAGTTCGGCGCGGGCCTGGTCCGCTTGGGCCAGATCGCGGAATCCCTTGAAGGGCGTCCACCGGACCACCAATCCCGCGGTCCAGTGGCCGGGTCCGGACACCGCGCCTAACGAACGATCATTGAAGGCCAGGGACCCGAAGGCGCCGGCGCTCGGGAATCGCTGGGCCCGGACCCGCTTCAGATTGGCCTCTTGGGCCCGGACCGCGCTCCGAAGCGCCTCGAGATCAGTCCGCCGCCCGGAGTCAGGAACGGCCAGGGCCAATTCGAGCCGGTCGGTGAGCTCCACCGTTTGCCCCGGCGACTCACCAAGAATGACCAGGAGCCGGTCGACCGAACCGATCCGCTCGGCGTCCGCCATGGCGCGGGCCGCCTCGAGTTCGCTGACCCGGGCCAGGGCCAGCTGCTCGTCAACGCCCGTGACGACCCCTTCTCGCCGAAGGGCTTGGACTTGGCGAAGGGTCTCCCGGCCCGCCGCCAGGGCGGTATCGAGGACCCCGATCCGGGCGGTGACCACGACCGCGGCGAAGTAGGCCCGGAGCGCATCGAAGGCGACCATCTGCCCCGCCCGGGCTTCGGCCAACCGGCCGGCCTCGGCGCCGGCAAGAGCCGCGCGCCGGCCGAACCAACCCTCGGGCGCTAGCAGGGGCTGCTCGACCGTCACGCCGAACGCCGCGTTGGAGATCGCCGCCGGTTGATTGAGGGCATCGAGGGCAAGGTCGGTGGCCGCGAACCGGCCCTGGCGGAGCTTGCTGCCGAACACGGCAACCGGATCATCGGTCCGAACCACCGACCACTCGGTCGTGACGGCCGGGAGATAGGTGGCGAGCGAGCCTCGGGCCTCCGCCTCGCGGACCCGCCGTTCCGCCCGGACCCGGGCCAAGTCGGGATGGTGCTCTCGGGCCCGGGCCATGGCGTCGGCCACGGTGAGGCGGATCGGCGCCTGCCCGTTGGCCGAGCCCATCGGCCCGATCAGGAAGGCCAGAACTAGCGCCGGACGTCGCATTGGCGGATGCACTCCAGGATATGGTGGACTTTGGGCTCGATGACCCGATACCGGACATGAAGTCCGTCTTTCCGAGCGGTGACGACGTCGTGGCGCCGGAGCCGGCTGAGATGTTGGGAACAGATCGCCTGCTCGAGGTCGCAGGTATCGCAGATCTCGGTTACCGAGAGTTCGGTCCCATCCAGGGCCTCGACGATCTTGAGGCGCTCGGGATGGCCCAAGAGCTTGATGATGTCGGCCGCTCGCTTGAGCATGGCAGGGTCGATGCCCCGCACCAGCGCCTTGGTTTTGGCCATGTGCACCCTCCTTTGTATTGCACATAGTATATCTACTATATATTAAACACAAGCCCCCGACGTCCGGGTGACCACCTCACGCCGCTGGCGGCCCGGCGCGCCAGCGAACCCGGAGTTCCGCCGGCTTTCGGAATTCATAACCCACTGGACGGGCCGGATGCTCCGGATCGAGCCGAAGCTCCGGGAGCCGGTCGAAGAGCACCGACAGGACCTCCTCCGCTTCCACCCGGGCCAGGTGGGCGCCAAGGCAGAGATGCCGGCCCAGACCGAACGACACGTGGTCAGTCGCGTTTGGCCGGCGGATATCGAACCGGTCGGGGTCGGTGAACGTCGTCGGGTCCCGGTTGGCCGCGCCGAGCATGCATTGGACCGGGTCACCGGCCCCGATCGTGACACCGCCTAACTCCAGGTCCTCCGTCGCATACCGGGTACAACTCTGGACCGCGGGCTCCCACCGAAGGCTCTCCTCCACGGCGGCGGCCCACCCGCCGGGCGCGGTCCGGGCCCAGGCCAGGGCCTCCGGGTGGGTCAACAACGCCCAGATGGTGTTGGCGATCGTGGCGTCGGTCGTCTCGATCCCGCCGAACAAGATGATCAGCGCATTCGAAAGAATCTCTTCGTCAAAGAGCCGATCGGCGGCGTGAACCAGACTCGAGAACAACCCGGCGCCCGGCTCGGCGGCCGCCCTGACGAGGAGCGGAGCCATCGCGGTGCGGAATTCTGCGGCGGCCATCTGCCCGCGGAGCCGGGCGTCGGGATCGGCGGTGAAGTTGGCCAGGGCCCTCGCAAACCGCTCATACCATTCGAGGATGACCGGATCGAACTCGTCGGGAATGCCAAGAACCGAACCGACGCTCGCCACGGCGAGCGGGCCGGCGAGGGTTTGGCGAAGATCGGCCCGGCCCCGCCACTCGAACGCTAGAATCAGCCGGTCGACCTTGGCCGCCACCACGCCCCGCCACTCCTCGGCCACCGCGCGCTTTGAGAACGGCTGAATGCACGCCGCCTTGGCCCGTTTCTGCTCGGGGCCGTCCAGGGCCAGCATCTGGCGCCCGAAGATGTCGCCGATCGGCGAGCGGGGGTGGTCGGTCGTGAACCGCTCCGGATCGCGGAGCACGGCCACCACATCTTCCCGCCGGGTCACCAGCCACATCCCGATCTCTTCGAACCAGGCCACCGGGGCCGTGGAGCGAAGCCGGGCCAGCGCCGGGTAGGGATCATCGCTCAGTTGATAGAGACTGATCGGGGCCATCGGGTGGCGGACTCTCTGGGCTTCGGTCATCGGTGCTTCCGTTTCGGCGTGAGTTTGGCCCGGGCGGCCTCGATCCCGTCGAGCTGGAGCTCGAGGCCCAACTCGAAGTCGGCCTCGAGGCTCGGCGCTCGGCTTTCCATTGGTTCCCCCTCGGCATTCTGAGACGGCATCCCGCGGTCAGGCCGGCTGGCCCGGAGCATCAAGGCCGTGCCGAGGGCGAAGGCCTGGAGCATCCGGAAGATCCGGTGCGCCTCGGGTGGTGTGAAGCCGGCCCGCCCGACGAGGCGGACCATCCCCTCCCCCGCTTCCCGACCGCGAGGGGTGTCCAAGGGCGTGATGAGCATCAACGGGACGGCGTTAGGGTGGTTGACGAGGACTCGCCAGAAGCCCCGCATCGCATTCCCGAGATTTGCCCGCCACCCCCGGTCCTCGGGTGTCACGGCGATCTCCGAGAGAACCCGGTCGGCAATCCCGGCGTGAAGGTCCGCCTTGCTCGGGCAATAACGGTAGAGGGACATCGCCTCGACCCCGAGCGACTCACCTAGACTCCGCATCGTGAGCGCGTCGAGGCCGCGCCGGTCGACCAACGCCAGGGCGGCGGCGAGGACCCGGTCGCGGGTCAGGACCTTCCGGGGTTTCGTTGTCTTCGGCACGACGCCCTCCGGCAAGGTAGTTGGGCTCAAACTTATGCTGTAAACTTACATAGTAAGCCGGAATTCTGCCAATCGGCTCCCCGTCTTGGGTCTCGGCGACGACCGGCATAGGTTTGAAGATCCCGGGGAGGACAAATGAGGCGGATCTACCTGCTGGCCATGGCCGCGCTCGCAGCCTGCGGCAAGGCGGCCGAGCAACGGCCAGAGAGCAACCCACCGGCGGCACCCACCACGCGAGAGGGATTTGCCCTGACGCCCGATAGCGTCCGGCTCTACTATCGCGTGGTCGGCACCGGCGCCGAAACCGTCATCCTGAATGCGGCCAACTATCACCAGACAGCGTTCGACGCCCTGGTCACGCCGAACCGTCGAGTGGTGTTATATGACATTCGGGGGCGTGGAAAGACCGACTCCGTTCCGCCCTCCAAGATGGGCATCGCGGAGTTCGATGCCTCCGACATCGACGTGATCCGGCGGGAAGTCGGCGCCGAGAAGGTGACCCTGGTGGGTTGGTCAGGCGGCGCCCTCTCGATGTTCAGGTACGCCGCCGACCATCCGGATCGGGTGACCCAGCTCGTCCTCCTCACCCCGGTTGGCCCGCGATGGGATCCCTGGTGGGAGGGCATGCGAAAGAACGCCGGCGCCAAGGCCGATACCGCCGCCAACCGGGCGCTCGCGGCCCGGGTCAAGGCTGGTGAGTTCGCCACGGACGAGGCGGCGCTCTGCCGCGAATCGGCCAGGATCGGCCTCAAGACGAATTGGGTCGTGACGAGCCGGATTGGCCTCGCACCCGACGTCTGCGATTCGCCCAACGAAGTGCCGTCCCGGTACGGCGACTTCGTGCCCCGCCTCCTCGCCAAACTCGGGCACTACGATTGGCGGGCGGATTTCTCCAAGGTTACCGCGCGGCGCTTGGTGATCCACGGCGAATTCGACAACCCCCCGCTCGACGGAAGCCGGGAATGGGTGGCCGGGGTACCCGACGCCCGCCTCCTCGTGATCAAGGGCGTTGGACACTGGCCGCACTACGAGAAGCCCGAGGAAACGCTGGCCGCAATCCGTACGTTTCTCGACGGTGGGTGGCCGGCGGAGGCGATCGTGGTCCCGACCGCGCCATGAGCGCCCGGAGCATCGGTTGGTGCGGACTGGTGGTAACCCTCGCCGGGGCCACGCCCGCCAGCGCCCAGCGCGAGATCCCCCTCGACCCGCACCTCAAGCGGTGGGTGGCCCAACACGCCGTGCCCGTCCCTCCCGTCGACGCGCCGTACGCCGACTCCGCGTGGGCCTTCCTCCGCCCGATGATCGGGACGGCCCGCTTACTGGCCATCGGGGAGAACATTCACGGGGGCCACGAGCCGTTGGCGCTCCGCAATCACATCATCCGCTACGCCGTCGCCCGGCTCAGCTTTACCGCCGTGGCCATCGAGTCGGGATTCACGGAAGGTCAACTGGTCGACCGGTTCGTGCAGGGCGAGTCGCTGGATGTGGACTCCGTCCTCCGCCATGGCATCAACAACGGGTTTGACCGGATGCCCGAGAACAAGGAACTCCTCCTCTGGCTTCGCGGCCACAATGAGCGCGCGGAGCGCAAGGTGCATTTCTACGGCATCGACCAAACCGGAGCGGGCGCGCCGGTGTACGGCGGGGCGAGCGCGGTGGAGGCCGCGTTGTCCTATCTCGGTCAATCGGCGCCGGAAGCCGCTCGCGAGGCCCGGGCCGGATTCGCCCCCTTTCTGGACCGGTTCACCGAGCCCGGGTTTCGCGAGTTGTCGAACGACGAGCAGGCGGCGCTCCGCCGGGCCCTCCTCGGCCTGCTCCGGGCCATCAATGACCGGCCGCATGCGGCCACGGACGCCGCCCATGCCCTGGCCGTTAGGAATGTGTGGGCGGCCGAGCGCCTGGAGCAGTCGTTCCGGATATCGGGGGCCGCGGGTGCCCGGAGCCTCGAGGCGATTCGGCTCCGCGATTCGGTGATGGCCGAGAACAGCCGGTGGGTACTCCGGCAGCAGGGGGTCGGCGGGCGGGCCATCGTCTTTGCCCACAACGGCCATGTCTGGGACGTGCCGATGGCATTCCCGGCCCTGGGGCCGGCGATGACGATGATGGGGACCCGGCTCCGGCAAGCGCTCGGTGCGGACCTCCGGGTCATCGGCATGGCGGCCGCGACCTATGAGGGCATGGGGCCGGTCCTCGGCGACATCAGTTCGATGGAAAGCACCTTGGCCCGAGCGGCGGCGCCGAACTACGCGCTGGATTTCCGCACCGGCGATCGCGATCTCGTCGTGCGGGGCCTGTTGCGGGAGCCGTGGATCACCAGGATTCATGGCTGGCTTCAGCCCATCGTGCCGCGTCAGGCCACCGACATCATCATCACCTTGAGCCGGATCACTCGGTCGTCCATGACGCCCTCGCCTCCCTGAGGATCGCGCTCCTAGCGGCTCCGCATGGCCGCCTCGATCTCGGCGGCGGTATAGGGAAGCCCCGGCGTGAGCAGCCGGTAGCCGTTCGGCTCGATCAGGATCATGTCTTCGAGGTAGAACCCGACGCCGTCGACCATGAACATCAACTCGTACGCCACCGTCATCCCCGCTTTCAGATCCTCGGGCATCCCTTCGGCGTCATCGAGCCCGACGCCGTGGATTTCCCAGGCCCCAGTACCACCAGGCCCGAGCAGGACCTCCGCGGTTCGTCGGCCCAGGGCCGTCGTGAGCTTCGGCGCCAACTCCCGGATCCGGTCGAGATTGAGCCGGTAGACATCGGAGGTCTTGCCGCCGTCCTTGAGCCCGGCGAGCCCGGCCCGATAGCCGGCAATGAACAAGTCCCACGACTCCCGCTGGCCCGGGGTGAACCGGCCGCTGACCGGCGCGGTCCGCCCGACATCCCCTTGGTACCGGTCGACCTGACAGCCCACATCGATCCGGACCACTTCACCGGCCAGCATGACCCGATCGTGGTTGTCGGCGTCGACGAATGAGTTGAACAGATCGGTAAACACCGCATGGGGACCCGACATCGCCCAGGGCCAGAACGACTGCCGGCCACCGGACCGAATACAGGAATTGACCACCGCCGCCTCGGCCATCCGCTGGCGACGCCCGGGCTTCACAGCGCGCATCCCGGCGACCATCGCCTCGCCGCTCATCTTCCCGACCCGCTCGAGGATGGCGATTTCGCCGGCGTCCTTGATTTCTCGGAGGGGACGAAGCAGCGGCAACGCCGGCTCGACCGGCCCCTTCCAGCCTAACGAGGCGAGCCACTGGCTCCACCGCGAGACTCCGCCGGCCATCGGGGGCGGCGTCCGTACCGTACCGCGGTTGTCCGACGCCGCCACCAGAACCGTTGAGGCGGTTCCGATTCGCTGGGTGAGCCACGGGGCCAGCGAGTCGATCGGGACCACGGCGTCGAGCCCCAGGGTCGCCGCCGACTCCGGGCCGGGCCGGGGGCGGGTGATCATTGGATTGGGGCCCGGCACGAACAAGGTGGTGCGTTTGGCTTGGCCATCGAAGACCAGAACGGCGCCAACCAAGTCGCCCAACCCGGTCAGGTATTGGAAGTCGGTGGCTTGCTGGAACCCGGCCTGGTCATCCGACTTGAACGCGCCCTGGGACGGCACGATGAGCACCCGGCCGTCGAGGCGCTCCGCCACCGCGGCCCGGCGCCTCTGGTATGGGTCAGTCGGGGCCGTCGACGGCCGGACCACCGGAACGACGCCAAGCAACGCCAGCACCGACAGGACGCCTCGTCGCGATCCGTTCATTGTTGTCACCCTTTACAGTTTGTCGTTAGGTGCTCGGGTCAGCGCTGCGCCGCGGCCTCGGCGCTCAGCAGCAACCGATCGAGCGAGGCGCGATCCAGAACCCGGCCGCCCTGGATCACGGCCTGAATGGAGGCCGTGTTGGCAATGTCGGCCAGCGGATCGGCCGTCAACAGCACCAGATCGGCGACCTTGCCGACGGTCACGGTGCCAAGGGAATCGCTGAGTCCGAGAAATCGGGCCGGCTCGCTCGTCGCGGCCCGGAGCGCGGCCGCCGCCGGCAAACCCGCTTTGACCAGCAAGGCCAGTTCGTCGTGCAAGCTGGCCCCCGGATAGACGTACGGGTTCGGAAAATCGGTCCCCGCCAGGATCGGCACGCCGGCTCGATACATCTTTCCAACCAGTTCGACGTCGAGCGGATGAAGATCGTGGATGCCCTTCACGAAGGCCCCCATCGAGCCCATCGAGCCCATCGCGGCCCACATCCCCCGCACCGCCTTGCCGATGAAGCGATCAGCCGGTACCGCGGTGGGCACGCCATCCATCAGGCTCCCGACCTGTCGGGAGACGATCAGAGTCGGAACCTGCCACGTCTGGTTCCTCACCAATGCCTCGAACAACGCGGCGGTCTTGGCCGAGTCGTGGGTGGCCCGAATCCTGGCCGCGTCCGCCCACTTGAATGCCTTCTTCGCCACCGCCGCCCAGTTCTCAGCCAGGATCGCCGCTTCGTCGCGGGACGTGCCGGCCTCGACGCCGATCATGTGTTCGAACGTCCGCTGGCCGGCGTTCGACGCCTCGAGGGCCGTCACGGTCGGGGTCACGTGGCCGGCGAAGGGAATCCCGGCCTTCTTCGCCTCGTCGGCGATCGCGAAATACAGCGCTCGCGAGAGCGCCGAGTACACTTTCACGAAGTCCGCCCCGCCCGCTTTGAGATTCTGGACTTGGGCCCGGGCTTCGGCCTCGGTCGACACCTGCCGCGCCGCCGGGTTGACCGAGTTGACGCCGTCGACCAACTCGCCAGACACGAAGAGGCGAGGGCCCACCCGGGTACCTGCCGCGATGGCCCGCTTGACGGCCACCACGCTGTCGAGGTTGCTGTGGGTGTCGCGCGCGCCGAGCACGCCGTAGCCAACCAAGGCCGGGAGAAACACCTCGGACGTTCCCGGCATCGTGGCGACGTGGACGTGCATGTCCCAGAGCCCGGGAATCAGATAGAGGCCGCGGGCCTCAACGACCGTCGTGGCGCGCGGATTCGGCGCCGCGGGCGCAATCCTCGTAATGAACCGCCCAGTGATCGAGACGTCCATCTCGGGCTGGACCCGCCCGGTGGTCACGTCAACGACGTTGACCGCCGCCAGCACCACATCGGCCGGCGGCGCTTCCGGAGTCTTGGCGCATGCGCCGAGGACCAGGACGACGGCTACGAGACAACGGGCCATGCGGATCTCCCTCCCTGACTTGACTCGGACCGAGCGGAGGTCGACCCTTCAGGCCGACTCTCCCGCGAAGGCACCAATGATACTCGGATATATGTTACTGCTGCTGCAGCAGCCGGCCCAGGCCGCCGCCGGCCGGATCGAGGTGACCCCCGAGCGACCCGAGGTCCGGGTCGGGCAGTCCTTGCAGCTTCGGGCCGCCGTGTTCGACGCGGCGGGCAAGCCGGTTCCCGGCGCCAAGGTGATCTGGTTCGGCGCTCGGTTCAACGGCACGGTCGATTCGACCGGCCTGGTACGCGGCGGGTTTCGCGGGCATCTCGACATCGTCGCCATGGCGTCGATCCCGGGAAGCCAACGGGTCACGGCGACGACCCGGGTGGCCGTTATTGCCGGTCCGCCCGTCAAGATCGACCTCCGCCCCGCATCGGTGACCCTTCCGGTTGGGGGCCGGCTGACCCTGGCCGGGACGCCGCTCAGTTCCGACAACGATACCCGGACCGATCCGATTACCTATACGTCGGCCAACCCGAGGGTCGCCTCGACGACGCCCCAGGGACTGATCCTGGCGGTCGGCCCCGGAAAAACCGTGATCACCGGCACCGCCGGATCGGCGACCGCGGCCGTCGCGGTCCAAGTCGTTCCCAACACGGTCGCCTCGCTGGCCATTGCCCCCGGGTCGCGGGCGGCGCTGACAGGCGAGGTGGTCCGGTTCACGGCGAGCCCCAAGGACCGAAGCGGTCGGACGGTCGACGGCCTCACGCCCCGCTGGTTGGTGGCGGCGGTCGGCAGTACCGGCAGCGCGGTCATCGACGAGGACGGCGCGTTCGTCGCCGACGAGCAGGGCGTCTACACGGTGACGGCCTTGGTCGGGACCGAGTCGGCCGACGCGATCATCCGGGTCACCCCGCGCGCGGTCGGCCGCGGTATCGAAGTGGTGGGCCGGGTTCCGTTGCCGGTCAAGGGCGCCGAGATCTGGATTCACCCCGACGGGAAATGCGCGTACTACAGCACCATCTCCGACCGGGTCTACGCCATCGATGTCTCCAACCCGAGTCACCCCGCCATCGTTGACTCGATGACGATCGACGCCCGGGTCATCAACGACGTGATGACCACCGAAGACGGCAAGTACGGTGTGTTCTCCCGTGAAGGGGCGTCGAACCGGAAGAACGGGATCGTGATCTTCGACACCAGCAATCCCTGTCACCCGAAGCCGATCGCCGATTACAACGAAACCGTGAGCGGCGGCGTGCACTCCTCGTTCGTGTACCAGAATCACGTCTACTTGACCGATGACGCCACCGGCTCGATGCGGGTCATCAGCATCCAGGACCCCTACCATCCCCGCGAAGTGGCCCGGTGGCAGACCAGTCAATCCGACCAGGGCCGCTACGTCCACGACATCGACATCAAGGACGGGTTCGCCTATTTGTCCTATCTGAACGACGGCCTGATCATCCTCGACGTCGGCAACGGCCTCAAGGGAGGAACCCCCGAGGCGCCGAAGCTGGTGTCGCAATTCAAATACGACCTCGACTACCTCTACCGGCGGATCGAGCAGCGCTACGGGCTCGGGATCCGGGGAACCCACACGGCCTGGCGCCACGGGAAGTACGTCTTCGTCGGCGATGAGGTCTACGGATCGCGCGCCGCGAAGGGGCACGAAGGCGGGAATGACCTGACGTGGGGGCGGCTCCAGGTGCTCGACGTGTCGAACATCGAGAAGCCCAAGATCGTGGCGTGGTATGAGCCGACCGACGGCGGGGTCCACAACATCTGGGTCGAGGGCGATTCGCTCTACCTCGGGAACTACCAAGGCGGCGGACGCGTGGTCGACGTCTCGGGCGAACTGAAAGGCGACCTGCTCCGGCAGGGCCGGGAGATTGCCTGGCTCCTCACCGCCGACTCGCTCGGCACCAAGCCGCGCGCGACGTTCACCTGGGGTGCGGTGGTCAAGAACGGGCTGATCTACTTCAACGACATCAACTCCGGGCTCTGGATCACCCGCCTCGAGTCGAAGGAGCGGCCGGTGCCGTAGCGGTTGGCGCAAGCCGTCTTGCGGGACCTGATGATCGCAACGACCTTCTTGAGGTCACGACTATGGAGCGGTGGTTCCAGTGACGATCTGGTACGTCGATGTGATGTGGGGGGTCGCCCTGTTTGCGGTGGCGTTCTTTACCGCCGGGTGTGTCGTCTTCAATCCGGCGCTTCGGAGTATCCGGACGATGGGAATCATCGCGGCGTACGGGCTCGGGCTTTGGATGGTGGTCGATCTGCCGCTCGTCGTCGCGCTGGCCACGTGGTGTGTCTTCGCGAGCCTCGGCGGGCTCGCGGTCTTGCTCTACGAACTGTGGGCCCGTCATCGCTATGCGGGTACCGGGCGCACCCCAAGGCCGTTCGTGCTGGTGCAGGGCTTTCTGTTGTGGCCCGGCATGATCCCGGATGCGATCGAGGGCGTGCTGATTGACCTGGGCGTCCTCGACCCGAGCGGGCCGAATTCCAGCCGCGACTGAAGCGGCCGCTCCGGTAGCACATTCCTTTCGTCCGAACCCTTGATCAAGGATCTCCTCGCGATGCGCCCGTTCACGGTCCTCGTCATCCCGACCCTGCTTCTCGCGGTCGACACCCAGGCCGGCCCCGCCCCGATCCGCGGGTTCTCCGTCGAGGCGGCCGCGACCCAGCGGGGCTGGGAAGCGAAGTTCAAGCTGGTGCCCTCACCCGACAGCATGCGGAGCTACCTCAAGCGACTCACGGCCCGGCCCCAGCATCTGGGCTCCCCCTACGGCAAAGCCAACGCGGAATGGCTGGTCTCGCTCTACCGGAGTTGGGGTCTCGACGCGAGCATCGAAACCTTCGACGTGCTCTTCCCCACCCCGAAGGTGCGGCTGGTGGAATTGGTGGCGCCGACCCGGTTCGTCGCGAGCCTCCGCGAGCCCCCCGTCCCGGGCGACGCCTCGTCCGCCCAGGAGAGCGACCGGCTTCCCCCGTTCAACGCCTACTCGATCGACGGCGACGTGACGGGTCCGCTGGTGTACGTGAACTACGGCGTCCCGGCCGACTATGAGGAACTCGAGCGGCGAGGCATTTCCGTCAAAGGGGCCATCGTGATCGCCCGGTACGGTGGGGCCTGGCGCGGCACCAAGCCGAAAGTGGCCGCCGAGCATGGCGCGATCGGCTGCTTGATCTACTCCGACCCCGCCGACGACGGCTACGGCCAGGGCGATCCCTATCCGGTCGGCCCGTTCCGGCCCTCGAACGGCGTCCAGATGGGTTCGGTCGTCGACCTTCCGGTCTACCCCGGCGATCCCTCGACGCCGGGACAGGGATCGGTACCGGGCGTGGTGCCGGTGCCATTCGACCAGATGGTGACGCTGACGAAGATCCCCGTCCTCCCGATCTCGTACGCCGACGCCCTCCCGCTGCTCAGCGCCCTGGGCGGCGAGACGGTGCCGCCGGCGTGGCGCGGCGGGCTCGCGATCACCTACAAGACCGGCCTGCCGGGCCCGGCCCGGGTCCATTTCAAGCTCGCCTTCAACTGGAACCGAGTTCCGCTCTACAACGTGATCGCCCGGATTCCGGGATCGGAAGCACCCGACGAGTGGATCCTCCGCGGCAATCACCGGGACGGCTGGGTCCACGGGGCCAATGATCCGCTCTCGAGCTTGGTGGCGGAGATGGAGGAACTCCGGGGCATGGCGGCGCTCCTCAAACAGGGCTGGCGGCCCCGCCGGACCATCATCTACGCCGCCTGGGACGGCGAAGAGGAGGGGATCGTCGGCAGCACCGAATGGGTGGAGACCCACCGGGACGAACTGGCCCGGAAGGCCGTGATGTACCTCAACACCGACACCAACGGCCGGGGCTTCCTCGGCATGGACGGGTCGCACTCGTTGGAGCGCTTCATGAACGAGGTGGCCCGCGAAGTCACCGACCCCGAGACCGGACTCTCCGCCTGGAAACGGGCCCAGCTCCGCCGGATTGCCGAGAGCGGACCGGCACAGCGCGCCGAGCTCCGGCACCGGGCCGACCTCCGGCTCGGTGCGTTAGGCAGCGGTTCGGACTACTCGCCCTTCCTCCAGCACGTGGGTCTTCCGTCGCTCAATGTCGGCTTCGGCGGCGAAGGGGGCGACGGCGTGTTCCATTCGACCTACGACACCTTCGAACGGTTCGTCCGGTTCAACGACACCTCGTTCGTTTACGCCCGGGCCCTGGCCCACACGGTCGGTACGGCCATCATGCGCCTGGCCGGCGCCGAGGTCCTGCCGTTCGAGTTCACCAACATGGCGGACACCTATGGAGGCTACGTCGACGAGGTGAAGGCGCTCGCCGCCAGTCGCCGCGCGGAGATCATCGAACGGAACCGCCAGCTCGACGAAGGGGTGTTTGCGGCAACCACCGACCCGCGAGCGCCGAGAAAGGCGCCCGAGCGGGAGCCGGTCCCGGCATTCCTCAACTTCGCCCCCCTCGACAATGCGATGGTCGAACTTCGAGGGGCGGCCGACCGGTACGAGGCCGCGATCGCCAGGACGACGGCGGGGGGCCCGCAGCCGGCGGTCAACGCGCTCCTTCGGCTGGTTGAGCAGGCCCTCACCAGCAGCGCCGGTCTCCCGCGCCGGCCATGGTACAAGCATATGATCTACGCGCCGGGTTACTACACCGGCTATGGCGTCAAAACGCTCCCGGGGGTTCGGGAGGCCGTAGAGCAGGGTTTCTGGGATGAGGCCGACCGCGAAGTCATCCGGATCGCGGAACGCCTGACGGCGGCGGCCGAGTTGATCCGGCGCGCCGCCGCGATGCTGTGAGGGGCGGAGCGTACGCGGAGGACGTATCGTACGCGGCCTAACGCTTGACGCCGAACTCGGGTTCGGTCGGCTTCCCGTAGAGCGTCCGGAGCCCGCGCACCACCACGGTCCCCATGACATCCCCGTGGCTCATCCCCGGATGAAACTCCGTCACGACTTTGAGCCCCGGATAATGCCGCCCGCCGAGTACGCCTGACAGGTGGGACATCCCGCTCACGATCTGGCCCACGCCCTCGAGATACCCGTCGACGGTTTCGAGCACCCCGGCCCCGAAGTAAATCCCGACCGGCAGATCCTTGTGATCCCGGGCCATCCCTCTTCGAGGCGGAAGGCGGTGCCGTTCCCGTAGGCCATCGCCGGGCTCGAGATGATGTACTTCTTGAACGGTGAGTCGGGCTGGAAGATCGTCCAAGTGGCAAAGAACCCGCCGGCCGAGATGCCGAAGAGGCCGAGCCGGTCGGTATCGATCGAATAGCGGGCGGCCACCAGCGGGATCAGTTCCTTGACGATGGCGTTCAGGAACGGCCCCGCCCCGCCGGTGCACTTCCCGGGTGCCGACTTGAACTTCTGGCAGTACTCCGTCACCCCGACCCCGAAGGTGTCCTTCCGGTCCCAATCAGGCGGCGAGAACTCGTAAATCCGCCGCCGGGTCCACTCCTCCTCCCCGTCCTCCGCGGCGGTGCCGATGCTCACCACGAACATCCCGTCGATCACCTGCTGCGTCATCAGGCTCCGGGCCCCGTCATACACGCCGCCGAAGGCCCAGTCGCCGTCGGTCGAGATCAGGGCCTGGTACTTCTTCGGATCCCCCGCCTGGTACCCGACCGGGAGCCCCACGTTGACGGCAAACTTGACCCCCATGGAGGGGGACATGAACGTGAACGATTCGACCCCGACCGACGGGACCGGGCGCGACGCAAGGTGCTGCGCCGCGAGAGGGCCGGCCGCGACAAGGATGGTGAGCGAGGCCGCGAGGGCGCGGGTGGTCTTACACATTGGATGTCCGTTTCGATCGCTGCTGTTCAGGGTTACCAGGCTTCAAGCCGGCGGCGCCGCTGTGAGGCCGGAGTGAAGCGAAGGTCACAGATCGAGGACCAATCGGAGACCCTCAGTGACCTGATCCAGTACCTTCGGCGCCAGGCGGCCCGCTCGCTCGGTGAGGAGCGCCCGATCGATCGTCAGCACCTGGCTCACGTTGGCAACCGACTCACGGGGCAGGCCGCTCGCACGGGCCGATACCAGCACGTTCCCGGGAGCATCGATTAGCCGGAGATTGCTGGTGAGCACGACGACGATGACGGTCGCGATCCGGCTGCGGTTGAAGGCATCGGCCTGGACCACGAGAATCGGACGCCGATATCCAGGCCCGGCGCCGTTGGGTTCGGGCAGGTCCGCCCACCAGACCTCGCCCCGGCTGATCGTGGCCGATGCGATCACCACGCCTCGCGAGGCAGGGCTCGGACTTGGGCGGCTGCCAGCGCCGGTTCCAGACGAGTCTCCTCCGCGGCGGCTACGGCGTTGAGCCGATCGGTGATCCGGTCATTGCGGTTCTTGGCGAGGTATTCCGCGAGTGCCCGGGCGTACAGTTCACTGCGGGACACTCCGAGTCGCTTGGCGAGGGCATCGCCGGATCGAAACAGCTGGTCAGGCAGGGAGATTGCTGTTTTCATACCGCAGTATAACCCCGGCGGCCCATCGGGCCAATGGCGGCGGGACCGGCATTCGGGATCGGCTCATTGAGCCGACCCATCGGGCGAGATGTCGTAAGGCCAACTGCGGGCGTTATTGACGACCGCCGATTTGACAAATAGCGGCCGGGTTCTAACGTTGATCGGCGAATTGACGGGAGGCCTCGTGAGCCAGCAGCCAGCAGCTCCTTTGCGATTGGAAAACCGGCATACCGGCGAAGTCCTCGACTTGGTGCGCCGCGGCCGCGGCGCCGACGCGTTCCTCGAGCTCCGGGGCACGCTGCCGCCCCATCGAGACGGCCCCCCGATGCACATTCACTATTGCGAGGATGAGGAGGGGACGGTCACCGCCGGCACCCTGTCGGCGGAAGTCGGTGGCCGCCGCATCGATGCGACCCAGGGCCAGTCGGTGAGCCTGCCACGCGGGGTGCCGCATCGATGGTGGAACGAGGGTGACGAGCCATTGGCGTTCCTGGGCCGGGCCCGTCCGGTGGTCGACCTGGATCGATACCTGCAGGCCATCTTCGACGTCATCAATGCGGGCCCGAATGGCCGCCCGTCATTGTTCTACCTGGCGCATGCTAGCCTTCGACATCGGCGGACTCAGGCAGTTCTGGCCATGCCGGGTCCGATTCAGGCCGTGGTGTTCCGGGTGGCGGTGGCGGTCGGTACCTTGCTCGGACGCTACCGCGGTAAGGACTGGCCCGGGTCTCCGGCGCGGTGTTTAGGGGCCCCAACCGCGGACGGTTAGTGGCACCGGGTGCTCGGCCCCCTCGAGGGACGGCCCCCGAGGAATCGTCTCGTACCATGGGGCCGATGCTGATTTGACCCCGCTGGTCCCGCTAGGGTTGGCGGAGGACCACCGGATGGTAGTCCGGATCGCGCCGCGGATCATAGCGAAGCGCCGCCCGGTCGATCACCCGCCCGCCCTGGATCACCATTACGATGTTCCGGGTGTCGCTGATCCGGCTCGATGGATTGCCGCGGACCAGCAGCAGATCGGCCGCTTTGCCGGGTTCGATCGTGCCCCACTCGGCGTCGGCGCGAACCAGCCGGGCCGCGTTCCGGGTCGCGAGCGAAATGACCTCGAGCGGCTTCAATCCCGCCTCGACCAACAACTCGAGTTCCCGCTGGAGCCCCTCGCCATAGTAGTCCCCGGGGTATGGGGCATCGGTGCCGGCCGCGAGCAGGACGCCGGCATCGAACATCCGCTTAACGTTCCGCCCCGCGGTACCGAGCCCGGCCGCGATCCGGTTGATCCGGGCCGTATCGAGCCCGGTGGCCGGCTGGCCTCCGAACGCTCTGATCTGCCGCTGATAGACCGGCGACAGAATATCTCGAAGCAGCGGCTGCTCCAGGAACCTCATGTCCTGGAACCGGCGCCGGGCAAAACTCTCGTACACGGCGAGTGTCGTGATCGAGGCGGTGCCGTGCTCCGCCATGTAGCGAATGGTCTCGTCGGTCATCGGGAGCGTGGCCGCATGCGCAAAGGCGGCAATTCCCGTTTGGGCATCGGCGAGCGTCCCGTTTCGTTGCCACACGTCGGCAAGCACCCGGATCGAGTCCTGAGTGGCCGCGTCGACCACCGCTTTGACCATATCGGTCGACAGCCCGCCATAGGCTTTGATGAAGGTGGCGCCCGCCTCCTTCATCTGGTGAACAAAGTGCCCCGCTTGGTCCACGGTGCCGATCGCCCCGGAGATGTCGGGCCAGACCGGCTTCGGACCGTCGAGCACCAGGCCCGTGTAGTAGATCCGCGGCCCGGCCAGACGGCCGCCCCGGATCTCGTCACGGAGCTGTTTCACGTACGAGGTCACGTCGCCGGGATCGAGGACCGTGGTCACGCCGTTGTAGAGCAGTGCCCCCATCGTGAGCCGGTAGCCCAGGTAGTCGGCCGATTCCCCGTCCCAGCCGCCGCTCAGGTGGGTGTGCATGTCGGCGAGGCCCGGGAGGAGCGACATCCCGCGGCCTTCGATGATCCGGGCACCAGCCGGCACGGTCACTTGGGTGGCGGGACCGGCCGCGGAAATGGTACTACCCAGGACGACCACGGTGGCGTTCTCGACCGGCGGACCGCCGCGGCCATCGATCAACCGAACGTGAACCACCGCGGCGGGCGGCTGGATCAGCAGAAGCGCGGTGGCGCTGAAGAGCGGCAACAACGGCATTGGCGTGCCTCGGGAAGGAATCGTCGGTCAGTCGTTCAATTCGGCTGGGGCGGCGCCACCGCCCGCCTATCGCTTGGTGAGTTCCAAATACGAAGCGATCGAGAAGAACACCGGGGTGTCCGGGGTTTGCGCGCTGGCCTGCCCCCGAAGTTTGCCGTTGACCAGCCTGAGATCGAGCGCCACCGAATGGGGCGTCCAACTCGCGTCGGGCGTCGGGATCGTCCCGGCGAAGCGGCCGGTCAGCACCCCGCCGGCCCATTCGGCGTCGTTCAGGAGGCTTTCGAGCTGGCCGTCGGGCCCGGCCCCAATCCGGACCTTCACGTCTCCGTCGGGTTCCACCACCATCTGAAACGGCAGGGTCCGCTGCCAAGTCCGAAGGGTTCCCTCCCAGCGGCCAATCAAGTCCGGGGTCGGGGTAAACTTGGGCGTCACCGGCGGAGTGATCTTGGCCCGATCGGCCCGGAGCGCCTGGGCGTATTTCGGGAGCAGCACCGCCGCGATATCCTCGGCGATGGCAAACGGGTTCCCTCCGCCGTTGGTCAAGGCCACGATCGCGAGGTTTTCAGTCGGGTAGAGGTTCAAGATCGTCGCCACACCCGGCATGCCTCCGCTGTGCTCGATCAACGGATATCCGCGAGAGTCGGGATGGTTGACCCAGCCGAGCCCGTACGACACCGTCGAGTCGCCAAACGCATTTCGGGCGACCGGACGGTGCATCAGGTCGAGAATGGAATCGGACACGATCGGCCGCTGATCCGCCAGATGATCCTTGAGGTGGAACATGCCGAACCGCACCAGGTCGTGGGCGCTCGAGTAGACCGCCGACCCGCCGTTGTGATCGAAGGTATAGAACGGCACCGGCCGGCCCAGGCGGTCGTAGCGTTCGGCGGCGTAGGGCTCGAGCCCGGGGCCGATATCGATCGAGGTCCGGGTCATGCCTAACGGGAGGAACACATCCCGCCGCATGAAATCGGCATAGGAAAGACCCGACGTCCGAGTGATCAGGTAGTCGATGATCCCGAAGCCAAGGTTCGAATACTGGAACCGCTCACCCGGCGCCGAGACCAGGATGCCGTACCGCCCAATGGTCTCATCCATGGTCGGCGGGTGGCGGTTCTCGTTGGCGTAGAAGAACTGATAGTGGAGCGGGAGCCCGGCCGTGTGGCTCAAGACCCGCCGGACCGTGGCGCCGGCGGCGTCACCCGCGAGACCGGTGAGTTTCCCGGCGCCGAGATAGTCGTTGACCGGGCGATCGAGGTCGATCTTGCCCCGCGCCGCTTGCACCATCAGGCCGGTGGCGGTGATCGGCTTCGAGATCGACGCCAACGAGAACATGGTGTGCTGGGTGGCTGGAATCATCTTCTCCCGGTTGGCCCAGCCGAACCCCTGTTCCCAGATGATCTTGCCGTCCTTCGCGACGGCGACGGCCATGGCGGCCCCGCTCACCCGAACAAGTTGTCGCTCGATCGAGTCACGAATCGGCTGCCAGCGATCGGGCGTCTGCGCGAGGGCCGGGGGGGCCAGAACCACCAGCAGGGCCACCGCGGTGCGGAATGGAGTCGTCATGATCGTTCCAGGTTCGAGAAGAGGTCGGGACGCAGCCACCGGGCTATCGCCACGCGATGGCCAACCCGAGGAGGCCGGCCACCAGCAGGGCCACCATGCCAGGGGCGACTCGGCGCCGATACGCCGGACTGCCGAGCCCCATGGCCAGGCCGGTCTTGAGCGCCGTGTTGGCCACGACCCCGACGACGAGCCCGGTCGTGGCGACGGTCATGGCGCCGTCGGTCCCGTCGGCGATTCGGGCCATGCTCAAGGTCAAGGCGTCGACGTCGGTGAGGCCGGCCAGGGCCGCGCCCCCGAGGACGCCGACGTTGCCGAACCGGGCCTGGAGGAAGGTGATCGCCAAGATGACGGCCTGAAAGGCCAGGGCCATCCGAAGGGCTTGGCCGAGGTCGAGCGGGTTCTGAGGCCCCGCTTCGGCTTCATCGTCCCCAGCGGCCACCGCTTTGGGTCGCATCAGGAGAACGCCGACGGCCCCCGCCAGAAAGACCGGCCCCAGGGCCACCACCGCCGGCCCCGCGAGCCCCGCATTCAACGCGACGATGATGGCCAGAACCCGCGGGACGAGGATGGTGCACGCCGCGATCGTACCTAACGCCAGTGAATCGGCTCGTTCCGGGTGCCGGCGACTGGCTCGGGAAAAGGCCAGCGTCACGGCCGTGGAGGACACCAGCCCACCCAAGGCGCCGGTCAGGAAGTCACCCCGATGGTCGCCGAGGGCCTTCCGGGCCAAGTAGCCGGCGAAGTTGACCGCGGAGAACAGGAGCACGACGGTCCAGATCATCCGCGGACGGATCGCGTCGAACGGCCCAAACGGCCCGGCCGGGAGCAGGGGCAAGACGACCAGGGCGAGCACCGAAAACTGGAGGGCCGCCCGCATCTCGGGCGCGTCGATCGTCCCGACGAAGCGGCGAATGGCGTCTTTCTCGCCGAGGGCGAGGACCATTACTGCCGCGAGCCCGCTCGCCACCTGGATCGACCCCCGCCCCGCCATGATCCCCACCGCCAGAATCAGGATCGCCGCGGCCTCGGTGGTTCCGTCGATGGCCTCGGGTGCCCGTCGCGAGGCCATCACGTACGCCGCCACCACGAACGCGCCGGCGACCGCGACCAGCGTCACGGCTAACGCCGGCGACGGCCCGGTCGAGAGCCAGCCCGCGACCCCGCCCACGGCGCCCAACAGGAAGAAGGTCCGGACCCCGGCAAACCGCGCCGCCGGCCCGGTCGCATGGCCGGACCATTCGCGCTCGAGGCCGACGGCCAAGCCCGCGAGGGCCGCCACCGCCAACCGGATCGCCACGTCGAGATCAGAGAAGACTGGATCCTGCATCATTCAAAGCTCGCGCCACGACCCCGGCGCGGCAACTCTTCAGGCGGATCGGATCAGACAACCGGAAGGCGAACGGTGAAGACCTTGGTTCGGGGATCGGCCGACTGGGTCAGTCCCAGGGTCCCGCCGTGAAGCTCGGCAATCCTCCGAACGATCGCGAGCCCGAGTCCGCTGCCGGGGGTCTCGCGCTGGAGCCGGACGAACCGCTCGAAGATTCGGCTGGTGGCGTCCTCGGGAATCGCCTCGCCGTGGTCCGTCACCGACACCCAGGCGCCCCGGTGTTCATCGACGCCGACGCCCACCTCGATATCGCTCGGGGCCGCGTGGAGCAGGGCGTTCTCGATCAGGGCCAAGATCGCCCGCTCAAGCAAGGCGGCATCCCCCCGGACCCGGGCGGCATCGAACTGCCCGACCGCGATCCGGCGATTGGCCGCGGCCGGGTGTTGTCCGGCCCGGTGCACTGCTTTACTGGCGACGTCATCGAGGTACACCGTGTGGGCGGCGACATCGGCGGTCGATTCGCCTCGGGCCAGGAGCAAAAGATCGGCAACCAACTGGCTCAGTTGTTGGGTCTCGGTGGCCAACCGGGCCAGGATCGTCCGATTGATGTTCACGGCCGGCCCGTTCAGCGCAACCCCGATTTCGTTCTGGAGGATGGCCACGGGCGTCCGGAGTTCGTGGGCCGCGTCCGCGAAGAACCGGCGCTGATCGGCGGCAGCCCGCCGCTCCGTAGCTCGGGCCGTCTCCAGGGTATCCACCAACGCACGGAACGCCTGTTGCAGCCGGCCGACCTCGTCGCGTTCTCGGGCACCGGGAATCGCCGGGAGCGGAACATTGCCCCGGCCGATTGCCTCGCTCACCTGGTCGGCGAGCGTCGCCATAGTCGTGATCGGCTCGAGGGCCCGTCGGGACGCCATCACGGCCACCCCTGTACCGGCCACGACCGAGAGGACGAGACCGAGGCCAAGGATCAACCGGAGACTTGCCAGCCGATCCTCGAGCGACGTGAGCGGGAACGCGATGACGAGCGACAGGCCATTCGGCAGGGAAACCGACACGGCCCGGAACCGCCCGGCCGCCGCTTCGAGCGTCGTGGGTGCCGGACCGGTGCCGTCAAACGAGGTCGGCAGAACCGGCAATCCGCCGATCGGCCGGCTCCGAGCGATCAGGCGACCGGTTGAATCACGGGCCACGAGGGTACGGTCGCCGAAGACCAGCTCGCTGATGATGTGAACGGTCGTAGCCTCCGGGCTACCGTAGTCCGGGAGGTCCGAGTCGAACAGGCTCCGGGCGGCCTCGGCTGACTGGCGAAGGCCCCGGTCGACCTCGGCCCACCATTCCCGTCGGAGCACCCCGTACAGCACGATCGCCGAGACGGCCAGCAGGAGGGTGAAACTGGCGGCCACCGCCATCGCGAGGCGGACTCGAAGCCCCGGCGCCGGACCGTCACCCATTCGATGGGCTGGGCCGAAGCACATATCCGACCCCTCGAACCGTATGCAGCAGCGGCGGGTAGCCCGGCAGATCCACTCGCTTCCGAAGCCGGGCGATGTAGACGTCGATGATGTTCGACATGGGATCGTAATGCTCGTCCCAGACGTGGGTCGAGATCATCGAACGGCCGACCACCTGGCCGGTGTGACGGGCCAGAAACTCGAGCAGTGAGAACTCGGTGGTCGTGAGTTCCAAGACGTGGTCACCGCGGCGCACCGTTCGGCTCGCCGGGTCGACGGAGAGATCCGCGACTTCGATGATGGCGGGGCGGACCGCCCGCTGCCGCCGATCGAGCGCCCGGAGCCGGGCCAACAGCTCCTCGAACGCAAACGGTTTGACCAGGTAGTCATCGGCGCCGGCGTCGAGACCGGCCACCCGGTCGGACACGGCATCGCGCGCGGTGGCGGCGAGGATCAGGACGGTCGATCCGCCCCGGCGGAGCGTCCGCGCCAGATCGAGCCCCGAACCGTCGGGCAGACTGATGTCGAGCACCACCGCGTCGTAGGACTCCAGGCCCAACTTGGCGAGCGACTCGGCCACCGTGCCGGCCGCATCGACCGCGTGGCCTGCCTGGCGAAGCCCTCGAACCAACGAGTCACGAAACGCGGGATCATCTTCGGCTACGAGAATCCGCATGGTACCCCCTGTTGTCTCTGGCCGGAAACTACCTACCGGAGATGAACGGGAGATGAAGTCTTACAACCGGTGGCCTTGGAAAAGGCCGACGGTCAGCCGTCCCAGGCGAGAGGTGGTGTTGCCAAGGTCATAGGGGAGGTCGAAATGATGCCGTCCCGCCGCCTGGAAGTCGGTGACCGAATGACCCTCGCGTCGCTTCCGTTCGGCGAACTCGGCGGTCTGCCGGTGAAATTCCCCGGTTTCGACCTCGCCGACCGCCACGACCAGAGTAACCGGCGCGATCATGGACCGTCCGATTGGGCTCATCGCCTCCGCCGTGCGGTGGTCGAGACCGAGCGCGTCATTGATATAGGTCCCGACCAGGGGGACGAGATCGTACACACCGCTCAACAAGACGCCGCCGGCCAAGCCGGCCACTTCGCCTAACACCATCGCCGCGAGGTGACCGCCGGCGGACGAGCCGGAGACCACGAGGCGACCGGGGTCGAGGGCGAGGGAACCCGCTTCGGCGACCAGATACCGGCAGGCGTCAGCGCATTGGGCCACGATCGAGGGGAGACGAGCGGCAGGCGCGAGTTGGTAGTCCACCACCGCGACAGCCACCCCGTGCGCGAGGAGCGCCGGGACCATGAAAGCCGATTCGTTCTTGGAGAGCTCCTGCCAATAGCCGCCATGGATGAAGATCAGCGTCGGATGAGGTCCGGGCCCGAGGGGCCGGAAGAGGTCGATCGTTCCGCTCGAATCGGCCCGGTATCGAACCGTGAGGGGCGGATGCGCGGCCCGCGCGGCGGCGCTGTCCCGGACGTAGGCGTCGATCTCAGCGCCGAGGTCGGGGACCGTCCGACTCGGAGAGTACTCGCGTTCGAGCCGCTCTTTGGGCCAGGTTCGCCAATCCGGGGGCTCTCGGGATGGGGCGGTCATGCGAAACCCTCCAGCGTAAGGTGGCCGGGCCACCCCGACCGCTGTCCAAGATGCGGGGGACCCCGGCCCTCTCGCCAGCCAAGGCCGGCCATCCCGATCACCAGACTGTTGTGGCACGCCGCAGGCTCAAGTACGATTCGCGAACCAGATCAATCGCCCACGAGGTTCCGATGCGCGTCCTGACCGCCTTTCTGTTGCTCGGGCTCTGCCAACCGGCCCTGGCCCAATCCGCCGATCGTTACCTCGCCCGGGCCAAGGCCCTCCATCGGGCCATCCCGATGATCGACACCCACAACGATCTCCCGGAAATGCTCCGCGAGCGAGCCCAGAACGATTTGGCCAAGATGAATCCGGAGGACCGGCTCGAGAACATCGACACCGACCTTCCCCGGATGAAACAGGGCCTGGTCGGCGGGCAATTCTGGGCGGCCTACGTGCCGGCCTCGTTCGCCGATCGCGGCGGCGCGAGCTACGCGCTCGAGCAGATCGACGTGATTCGCCGGATGACGGCACAGTCACCGTCGCTCCGCTGGGCCACGACGGCTACCGACATCGCCCGGATCCATGCCGGGGGGAAGATCGCCTCGCTGATCGGGATCGAGGGGGGATACGCGATCGAGAACTCGCTGGCCAACCTCCGGATGTTCTATGAGTTAGGGGTTCGGTACATGACCCTGACCCACGGCGGCAACACCGCCTGGGCGGACGCGGCCACCGAACCGCCCCGGCACGGTGGCCTCACCAAGTTCGGCGAAGAGGTGGTTCGGGAGATGAACCGGGTCGGGATGATGGTCGACATTTCCCACGTCTCGGACGGAACGATGTCCGATGCGTTACGGGTTTCCGAGGCGCCGGTGATCTTCAGCCACTCCTCGGCCCGGGCGCTCGCCAACCACGCCCGCAACGTGCCGGACAGCATTCTGACACTGATGCCGAAGAACGGAGGCATCGTGATGGTGAACATTTTCCCCGGCTTCGTCAACGCGATCGCGGCCGAGCAAGCGGCGGGGGTTTTGGACAAGGAGCGCGAATTCAACACCAAGTATCCCGACGACCCGAAGCGGGCGTCGGCGGAGTATCTGGTGTGGCTGACCAAGACCATGAACGAGATGGAACCCGGAACGCTCGCTGAGGTGGCCGACCATATCGACCACATCGTGAAGGTGGCCGGGATCGATCACGTCGGGTACGGAGCGGACTTCGGGTCGCTGACCAATCACCCGAAGGGTCTCGAAGACGTCTCCCGCTACCCCTACCTCACGGCCGAACTACTCCGTCGCGGCTACTCCGACGAGCGGGTGAAGAAAATCATCGGCGGGAACTTCCTTCGGGTGATGCACGACGTGGAGCGGGTCTCGGCCCGGCTCAAGCGGCAGCGCCCGCCGAGTGCGGCGTTGATCGGCGACCTCGACCGGTAACCGCCGGCGACCCGGCGCTAGATCCGCCGCCCGGCGCGGCGGATCACCGAGGCTTCCAGGCTCGCAAACAAACGGTCGTACCAGAACGTGGTACTGGCGTGGCGCCAGTCGATCAGCGATCGGTACACCCGATCGGCCTCGCGGACCGCGGCCGCCAGGCCCGGGGTTCCCGCCGGCGCCCGATCGATGGCGCGAACATACGCTTCGAGCGCCAGAAACAATTCAGTCGACTGCACTAGGTGGCGCCGGATCCGGTCAGCTTGATCCGGCACGAACGGGTTCCGCCCTCGGTCTGGAAGTGCCGGCGTCGAATCGCCGGGGCGCGGGAGCTCGGAGGCCACCGTCCGATACCAATCGCCGTCGACGGGAAACATCAACCGCCCACGCTGTTGAACCAGGAACCGGGCCCACCGTACCGCGCCGTCGAAGGTCGAGTCGGCGCGGAGTCGAGCGGCTTCCCGCCACAACCCCGCCCGGCCCGAGTCCACCGAAGTCAGTAGCGCCGCCCCTTTGACCCAGTCACTCCGCGCCGCCCGGCCGATGGCCCGGGTCAACGCCGCCTCCCGCCGAATCCACTGCGGGCCACGACCGCTGAGCCGGACCAGCGCGGAGTCCGGCGCCAAGACCCGCACTAAATACCGCACCGTCGAGCTATCGAGCGCCGGGGTCAGCGCGGCCGCTACCCAATCGCGCCGTTCGAGGGCAAACCGGGCTCGAAGCGGCGCCACATCCGGCCCCGGCGGAAGGAGGGCCACCTGGGCCTGGGCCGCCGCCTTCCGGTCCGCCGCGAGCAACGCCAAACTCCGAAGCCGGGCCCAGAGCGGACTTACGGTGTCGGCCTCAGCCGGGAAGCACGAGGGCAGCACGAGCGGCCGTTTCAGAGGCTGCACGACCGCCCGATGAGCCACCTGATAGAGAAGCCGTTCTTCGATGTTCACGGCCCAGCTGGCCGGCCGGTTCGACTCGGCGTCCCGCCACGCGGTACACCAACCTGAATCGTCGCCGGGAGTTACGAAGTAGGCGGCCCGGAGTGGACCGTCAAACCGGGCGGCGGACCGGGCCGCCGAATCCGGCGTGAAGAACTGCAGCTCATGGGTGACCCGGCCGCGGCGCCGCTCTGGGTAATAACTGAGCAGCAGCGGCCAGGCCGGCGCCACCTGCCCGGACAGGCGATAGAGCCGAAGCCGGTTGAAGCGGACCAGATCCGTATCGAGTTTCCCGGCCTCAGCGTGTTTGTTGAGGCAACCATCAGCTTTCACGTTGCCCTAGTCTGTATTGAACGAGTCGGGCCCGTGCCCGCGCCCAAGCAGC
>JANMHX010000038.1:0-19349 GCA_031375485.1 Gemmatimonadota bacterium
GGAAATCGGACGACGTCGATGCCGACGACGGTCGCCGAGCCGCTCGTCGGCCGGACCAGCCCGGTCAACATCCGGATCGTGGTGGTCTTTCCGGACCCATTCGGGCCAAGCAGGCCGAAGACCTCGCCCCGCCGGATGGCCAAGTCGAGTCCCTCGACGGCCACCAGATCACCGTAGACCTTCCGGAGCGCCTTCGTCTCGAGGCCCAGGGCGGTCATGGGCGGCCGCGAACCAACGTCACCGAGACCCAGAGCCCGGGGTGGGCCGCCACCCCACCCAACAGGTCGAGCTTCACGCCGAACATCAAATCAGCCCGCTCCTGCTCGGTCAGGGCCACTCGGGGCGTGAATTCGGCCTTGGTGTTGATGGCCGCGATCCGGGCCCCGCCGACCGCCATGCCGGTGCCGTCCACGACCACGGTCGCGGTGTCGCCCACGGCCAGTTCGGCAATGCGCCGGGCCGGGACATAGACCCGCACGTAGGCCCTGGCGGTATCGCCTAACGTTACGGCCGGAACCCCCGGGGCCAGGAACTCGCCCGGCTCGGCCTGTCTGGTGAGAATCCGGCCCGCCACCGGGGCGAGGATGACGAGATCGGTGGCCCGGGCCTCGATCATCGCCAGAGCCGCCTGGGCGCCGGCCAACTCACTCCGCGCCATGGCCACCCGGTCGCGGCGCGTGCCGGCCCGAAGGACCGCCAGGGCTTCGGCGGCGACCCGGCGCCGCTCCGCCGCGACCTTCGTCGCCGTCTCCGCGTTGTCGAGTTGCTGCTTGGCGATCACCTCGGTCGCGTAGAGCGACTTGAATCGCACCAGATCGGTCGCGGTCCGCTCGGCCTCCGCTCCGGCCGCCGCGAGTTCGGCTTCCGCCCGCTTCAGCTCTTCGGGCCGGGCGCCGGCTTCGAGATCCTTGAGATTGGCGCCGGCCGTGGCGACCCGGGCTCGCTGGGCCACCAAGGAACTGGGCAAATCGGCCTGGGAGAGCAGCGCGATCGTGTCGCCGGCCGCCACCACCGCGCCCTCCTCGACTCGAACCGCCACCACCCGGGCGGCGATCGGCACTGAGAGGTCGATCTCGGGCAGCTCGACGGAGCCCCGCGCGACCAGCGCCCCATCGTCGGCCGTGCCGCACCCGGCCAGCCAAAGAACCACCACGAACGGTTGCCAATTCATGTCGCCTGCCTCTTGGGAGCTGGCCCTCGGATCGCCGCCATGGCAAATCCGGCCGCGTGACGGCCGAAGCCCCTCACATCGTCCGGGGTGGGGTAGGAGGGCCCTTGGTTGAGAAGGATCCGGATTAACGGCTGGGCCAGCGTGAAATACACCAACTGCGCGATGGTCGAAATGGTGGCAAACCGGGGATCGAGCTCGGGCCGGACCGTGCCGGTGGTTTTGCCCCTCTCGATCGCTTCGGCCACCGGTCGAAAGAGCCGAACGGCCAACTCGTGGATGATGGGCTGGGCGTGGGCGGCCTGGTGGTCGATCATCTCCCGGATGATCAGGGTAGCCGCCCGGGGATGGCAGATCAGCAGCTCGGTTTGGGCCTCGACGATGGCCTCGATGACTTCCTCGGCCGTTCGAGCCCGTTCGAGGCGGGCGGTAGCGCCCTGACGAAGGGCCGTTGCGATCCGGCCGAGCACGGCGCGATAGAGCCCGGCCTTGTCGGGGAAGTAGTAGTACAAGAGTCCGGGGTTTACCCCCGCCCGTTGGCCAATCGCTTTGATGGTCGTTGGATCGAACCCCTGGGTAGCAAACAGGTCCTCGGCGGCGTCGAGGATGGCCTGGTCGGTGACGGCTCGGCGAGGTTCGGTGCTGGTCATCGGGGCTTAATTAATCGTTCAATTAAGGCGAAGTCAACTACCGCCTCCCGAGGGGACGGGGCCGGTCCTTGAACCTCTCTTCTAAGTGCGCTATCTTGAAAGGCTTATGTTCGATGACCTGTCGTCCAAACTTACTGATGCCCTGAAGCGCCTGGCCGGCAAAGGGGTATTGAGCGAGGACGCAGTTAAGGAAGGGCTCCGCGAAATTCGGCGCGTGCTCCTCGAGGCCGATGTGAGTTTCGACCTCACCCGGCAGTTCCTCGAACGGGTTCAGGAAAAAGCGGTCGGTGTTTCGCAGTTGAAGGGCGTAAAGCCGGGCCAGCAACTCGTCAAGATCGTCTATGACGAATTGGTCGTGATGCTCGGTGAAAAGCAGGCGCCGATTGCGTTCGCCTCGATTCCGCCCACCATCATCTTGATGGTCGGGCTTCAAGGATCGGGCAAGACCACCAGCGCCGGCAAACTCGCCAAGCGGCTGAAACTGGAGCAGAAGGCCCCGTTCCTCGTGGCCGCGGACGTGTACCGTCCCGCCGCGGTCGAGCAGCTGGCGACGCTGGCGCGGCAGGTCGATGTCGGCTTCCATGGGGAACCGGGCCGCACCGATGTGGCCGGCATCGTGAAGCGGGGCATCGAGGCGGCGGGCAAGGCTCGGGCCCGCTCGGTCATCGTCGACACGGCCGGCCGGCTGCAGATCGACGATGAGATGATGCAGGAGCTCAAGGATCTCAAGGCGGCCATCAAGCCCCATGAAATCCTCCTCGTGGCCGACGGGATGACCGGTCAGGATGCGGTCCGGATCGCGAAGGGCTTTCACGACGCGTTAGGCGTGACCGGCGTCGTATTGACGAAGATGGACGGCGATGCGCGGGGCGGTGCGGCACTCTCGGTGTACGGGGTTACCGGCGCGCCGATCAAGTTCGTCGGGGTCGGGGAAGGGCTCGATGCGCTGGAGCCGTTCCGCCCCGACCGGATGGCCGGCCGGATCTTGCAGCAGGGCGATGTGTTGAGTCTGGTCGAAGCGGCGCAGGGCGCCATCGACGAGAAAGAGGCCGAGAAACTCGCCAAGAAGGCGATGTCGAAGAAGGGCCTGGATCTCCAGGACTTTCTCACGGCCATGAAGCAGATGCAGAAGATGGGGCCGCTCAAGAACGTGTTGGGGATGCTGCCGGGGGTGAACCCCGCCATGCTCAAGGCCGCGAACGTGGACGACAACCGGGTCAAGCATCTCGAGGCGATCATCCTGTCGATGACGCCGGGCGAGCGGGCTGATCCGAACGCCATGACCGGATCCCGCCGGATGCGGGTGGCCAAGGGATCGGGCCGGACGGTGCAGGAAGTGAATCAATTGTTGAATCAGTTCAAGCAGATGTCGAAGATGATGAAGTCGGTCAAACCGGGAATGAAGATGCCGTTCGGTCGCGGCGGTTTCCCGGGTATGAGTTAACTCACAGGAAAGCACCCAGCATGGCAACTCGCATTCGTCTCCGCCGCATCGGCCGGAAAAAGGTCCCGATCTACCGGATCGTGGTCGCCGACAAGGAAAAGTCCCGCGACGGCCGTTTCATCGCGATCCTCGGGACCTACGACCCCCGCGCGGAGGACTCGAAGCAGATCCAGCTCGACGTCGCGGCGGCCAAGGAATGGGTTGGGAAGGGCGCCACGCCGTCGGATACCTGCGCCGCCCTGCTCAAGAGGGCCGGCGTCGGCGCGTGACCGAAGAACCCGCCCGCCACTTGGTGGTCGGGCGGTTGCGAAAGCCGCACGGCCTCAAGGGCGACTGCACGGTCTTTCCGCTCACCAGCAGTCCGGCCGTCGTGTATGCGCCCGGCCGCTCGGTGTGGCTGATGAATCTGAAGGGCGAGATCGTCGGCGGGCCGCTCAAGGTGGAACGGAGCCGGGCGTATCGGCGGGAGTGGTTGATCGCGTTTCGGGGGTATCCGGGCCGCGAGGCGGTGCAGGGGTGGTTCGATCTGTTGCTGTCGGCTCCGGCCGACACGCTGCCCCCGCCGGAAGAGGGCGAGGTCTACCTCCACGAGTTGGTGGGCTTCGCGATCCAGGATGAGGCCGGCAACGGGCTCGGCGTCGTCACCAAGATCGACGAGACGATCACCGGGGTGTTGCTGGAAGTGCAGGGCAAGAAGCGCGAGTACGTCCTGCCCTTCAAGAAGGAGTTCGTGAAGACGGTCGATCGGGCGGGACGGCGGCTCATCGTCGACCTCCCGGAGGGCCTGGTGGATGGCTGACGGCGCGGCCAGGATTGCGGTGGTCACACTCTTTCCCGAGGTGATCGCACCCTACCTGGCCGCCAGCATCCCGGCCCGGGCGGCGGCCAAAGGGTTGGTGGAGTTCCGGGTGGTGCAGGTGCGCGACTTCACGACCGACCGGCATCGCACCGTCGACGACACGCCCTATGGGGGCGGCGCCGGGATGGTGATGAAGCCGGAGCCGCTGGTGGCGGCGGTCGAGTCGCTCGGGACGCGGGGCCGGGTCGTGGTGATGTCGGCCCGCGGCAAGCCGCTGACCCACGCGATGGTGGTGCGGTACTCGCTCGAACCGGTGCTCACGATTCTCTGCGGGCACTACAAGGACATCGACCAGCGGGTCGTCGACGTCCTCGAGGCGGAGGAAGTCTCGGTCGGAGACTTCGTCCTGAGTGGCGGGGAACCGGCGGCGCTCTGTTTGATCGATGCGATCGTCAGGCTGCTCCCCGGTGTGTTAGGTGACCACGAGTCGGCGAGTTCCGATTCGTTTTATGACGGACTGTTGAGTCCGCCGAGCTATACGAGGCCCCCGGAGTTTCGGGGGTTGAATGTCCCGGACGTGTTACGGTCCGGGAACCACGCCGACATCGACGCGTGGAGACAACGAGAGGCCGAGCGGCTGACGGCCCAGCGGCGCCCCGACTTGTGGGCGGCGTGGAACGAGCACCACGAACCGGAGTAAGACCATGACTGACTTGGCAACGATCACCCGTGAAGGGCTCAAGACCGACCTCCCGAACTTTGCGACGGGCGATACCCTGAAGGTCATGGTCCGGGTCCGTGAAGGCGACAAAGAGCGGCTCCAGGCGTTTGAAGGCACCTGCATTTCCCGGAAGGGCGGGGGCATCGACGAGACCTTCACCGTCCGGAAGATTTCGGCCTCGGTTGGCGTCGAGCGGATCTTCCCGCTCCACAGCCCGATCATCGCCACCATCGAGGTGGTGCGCCGGGGCCGGGTTCGCCGCGCCAAGCTCTATTATCTCCGCAATCTGAGCGGTAAGGGCGCCCGGATCCGCGAGAAGCGCGCTCCCACCGTCTAACTGGCGGCACCATGCCCGCCCGCCCGACGCTCAAGTTCGAGCGGAACGCGTGGCAAGCGGGCAAGCTCCTCCTGGGCGTTGACGAAGCAGGCCGCGGTCCCCTGGCTGGTCCAGTGGTGGCCGCGGCCGTCGTGTTTCCCCGAGACGTGAAACGCCTAGCCGGCATTCGCGATAGCAAGACCCTCTCCGAACCCCAACGCGACAAAGCCGTCCTCCTGATCCGCAAGCGCGCCCTGGCCATCGGCATCGGCGCCGCCTCGGTCCGAGAAATCGACCGCCTCAACATCCGCCGCGCCACCGCCCTCGCCATGCGCCGCGCCATCCTGCATCTCTTCGCCGAGCGCCGAGCGCCGAGCGCCGAGTGCCGAGAACCCGAGTGCCGAGTCCTCCTCGACGGGCTCGCCATGCCCGAAATCGGCTTCGCCCACGAGTTCCTGATCGACGGCGACGCCCTCTGCGTCTCGATCTCAGCCGCCGGGATCATCGCCAAGACCGTCCGCGACCGCCTGATGGTGAACCTGGCCCGCCGCCACCCCGCATATCACTGGCTCACCAACCGCGGCTACGGCACCGAGGCCCACCTCCAGGCCATCGACCAACACGGCCCCACCCGCCACCACCGCCACACCTTCGCCCCGATCGCCCAACTCGGCCTCGGCCTTTAACGCTGCTCCTCGCCGAGCGCCGAGCGCCGAGCGCCGAGTGCCGAGCCCTGAGCCGTCAAGGCCTCCTCCACGCGAAGGTCTGAGTGTCGTCAAAGATATGACTCGGAGGCAGCCAGAACATCTGCCCGGTGCCATCGGGGTTTGTCAACCTGAGGAGTCCGCTGCCGCCCACGTCGAGGAAGGCGAGGAGGTTGCCACTCGGATCCCATCGAACTCTGGTAGCCGATGGAAGGCTGAACCCCCGCTGCGGGCTTCCGTTGTGTTCCAGATAGACCCCACCGTGGCACAGTGCTGCCAACTTGGTGCCGTCGGCTGACCAGTCCGTGTCCCAGCAATATTCGGGGATCATTCTGATGCCGTTCGCGTCCTTCACCCAGACTGACGGGTCGTACTCTTCGTTCAGATTCACGAAGGCAAGGCTGGTCCCGTTGGGAGCGACTCGAATGCTGATGGGAAGCTCGGTCAAGGGAATCGCTTCGACACTCCTGGTGGCCGGGTCGAAGGTCTGGACGCCGCCTCGGACTCCATATACGATCCGGCGGCTATCCGGCCACCACGACGGGCCGAACGCGCGTTGCGACGGGACGGTCACCACCTCCGTCGCGCCGGACGGCGCAACGAGGCAGACCCGGGTGTCGCCGCACGAGTAAAGCAACCGGCCGGTGTCGGACCAATCGAACCCCGCGAGGGTCGCGTCGTCGGGCAGCCTAGTCGGTTGGATCGGCCACTGAACCGGCCGCGATCCATCCAGCGCCAGGTCGAACAGGATGTTGCTTGCAAGTAGCGTCAATACCCCGGCTCGCGGTCGCACGACCGTCGCTACGGTCGCCGAAACATTTCTGCTCCTGGCCGTGAGGGTCGCTCGCCCGACTCGGCCGCCCAGAATGTAGTCCGAGGTCGGCGGCCGGACGACGTTCGAGTCGGACGATTCCCAGGTAATCGAAACCGGCCGCTGGTGGCCCGCCGCGTCTTCGCCGACCGCAACGAGCCGGGCCGCCCACCCAGGAACGACATCAATCGATGCCTGGTCGACGACGATCCGCGTCACTGGTCCAAGCACCCGGACGTGGGCGGATCGAGAGATCGCGCCGAACCGAGCGGTGATAGTCGCTGTGCCGGCGCTGATCCCGGTGACGAGGCCAGTGCTCGAGACACTGGCGACGGCCGGCCCACTACTGGACCAGGAAACGACCGCATCGTCCACCCATTGGGCGCCGGTTGCCGCCCGGGCCCTGATCGTGGCGGTATCCCCGATTTCGAGTGTCACCGAGTCCCGCGACAAGAGGAGTCTCGTCGACGGCGAAGTCGGGATTGCCGGCTCCGTGTTGCAGGCGGCGAGGGCGACCAGGACCCACCCGAATGCGAAGGCGGCGAGGTAGGCCCGGTAGGGTCCAGCGTGAGGTACGGTCATGGCCGGAGATCTCCTGTCAGTGGCGTGAGCCCATTACCGCCGAGTGCCGAGTGCCGAGCTTCCCGGGTGCCGTTCTCTCGATGGAAGTCGGGGGTGAGTGGTTGCTCTGTTGGAACGGAGCAAGCCGTTCCGCCGACGGCGGCGGCTAGCAGGATTGATCGCGTCCACGACATAGGGCCTCGACAGGTTGGGGTTGGTCCGACGCCGCCATCCTAAGGGCCGGACGTCTTCCGACCGCCCCCTGTCCGTCATTTGGCCAACCCTGGTGGGTGAGTTCCCCGTGATTTGGCGAGGGGGGGCCGGCTCACGTCTGGGGCACCGGCCCCGGACGGCGTCCGTCAAGGCCTCCGCCACGCGAGGTTCCAAACACCAGAGGTCTCAACACTAGGGATCTGACTTGCGGAGGTCCAGAAGATCTGCCAAGTGCCATCGGGGTTGGACAACGTGAGGTTGAGATCTCCGCCCCATTTGAGGATCGCGAGGAAGTCGCCGCTCGGATCCCATCGGACTTGGCGGGCCAATGCCGACAAGCTGAACCCATTCTCTGGGCGCCCGTTGCGTTCCAGATAGATCCTATCTCCGCAGACCGCCGCCAGCCGGGTACCGTCCGGTGACCAGTCGGCGTCAGAACAAATTCCCGGGATTCTTCTGATGCCGGTCGCCTCCTTCACCCAGGCTATCTCGCCCTCCCAATCGTCATAGGTCACAAAGGCGAGGCTGGTCCCGTTCGGAGCGACTCGAATGCTGATGGGAGACCCTGGCAAGGGAATCGTGTCGACACGGCGGGTGTCCGGGTCGAAGATCTGGGCGCCGCTTTGGCCCCCGACTACGATCCGACGGCCATCGGACCACCACGATGCTCCGCCGGACAGGCGATTTGACGAGACGGTCACCACTTCGGTCGCGCCGCCCGGCGCAACGAGGCAGACGCTGTTGTCGCCACAGGCATAGAGCAACCGGCCGGTTCCGGACCAATCGAACCCGGACTCGAACCCGGCGAAGACCCTCTGGTTGGGGAGTCTTGTCGGTTGGACCGGCCACACAGCCTCCGGTGATCCGTCGAGCGCTAGGTCGAACAGTGAGTTGCCTGCTAGCGTCAGCACGCCGCCCCTCGGGCGCACGACCGCCGCCACGCTCCCCGAGACAACCCCCGTTCTGGCAGTGAGCGTCGCTCTCCCGACTCGGCCACCCCGAACCCTGCCGCCCTGCAGCGGTTTGGCGACGCTTGAATCGGATGATTCCCAGACCAGCGGAATCCCCACCGTTCGGTCCGCCTCGTCGACGATGACCGCGTTGAGAGAGGCTTCCCAGCCGGGAATCACATCGATCGAGTCCTGATCGAAGACGATCCGTAGTCGTGGGTCAGGGATGTTGGGTTGCTCGGTGGGAATCGAACAGGCAGTTGCGCCGACAACCGCGGCCAGGAGGAACGATCGGTTCCACGGCATAAGACCTCGACGGGTTCGGGTAGGTCCGACGCCGCCATCCTACGAGCCGGCCGTCTTCCGAACGCCCCCTGACCGTCACTTGGCCAAATCGGTGGCGGGCTACACCCCGGCCGGGCCGGGCTCGGCCCTAGTAGGCGTAGCGGGCCCCGACTTGGAGCCGCCATCGAGAAAGATCGACGGCCACGGCGCGCCGACTCGGCAAGACGTCGGGTACCCGATACGTCGGCCGGTTGGCTGCGGCGTCCCAGCCGGCGACGGCCAAGAGCTCCAGTTGCTCGCGGGCCGACGTCTCGCGGACCAAGCCCCAATCGCGTTTGAGGAGCGCCAAGGCATTGAACGCCTCAACGCCGACTTCCAGTCGTTGGCCACCGAGGGAGAAGCCTTTCGCCAGCCTGACGTCCATGGTTCGAACCGCGGGATTGCGACAGGCGTTGCGGGTCATGACCCGGCCTCGATGCCGCTGGAGGCATGGTTCGCTGGCAATGAATTGATCGAGGGCCGGGTACCGGGCCGGATTGAAAAGACTCACGTCGTCGGCGTCACGGGGGACGAACAGGAGATCGTTCCCCGTGGCCCCGTCGGCATTGGCATCCCCCGTTGCGACGTAGGCATAAGGGGTACCCGACCGGGCCCGGAGGAACATCGAACCGGTGACGCCGAAACCGATCGGCGCGGACGCGATCACCACGAGGTTGTGGGGCACATCGCGGGCCGAGCGAGAGAGCCGCCGGTTGGCGATGGTCCCCACGATTGGGGCATTCTGAAGGAGGAACGTGCCGGTGAGCCCCGCCAGGCTCATCAGGTCCTCGGTCTTCGACCAGGTGTAGCTCATTTGAATCAGCCCGCCCGACGGCCACTGCTTGGCGACGGTGACCGTAGCTGACGTGGCCCGGTCCGCGGAACGGTTCCCGAACTCGAACACGGGGCCGAACCCGGCCGCCACGACCCGGGCGGGCACCGCGGCGGAGGTGATGGGGTTGATCGTACCATACATGAGCCGGCCCTCGGTGTTCTTGGACCCCGGGACCAAGTTTCGGTCGGTCACATAGAGTTGGTTGCGGGTCCGGGTATGGACCACATCGATTGACGCGGTGAACCCGCGACCGGCATCATGGTCAACACCGAGGACGTACTTGATGGCCTGCGGCATTCGGAAGGCGGGTGTAAAGGTGTTGATGGTGGCAACCGCGGGAGGGGCTCCCGGACCGAGACATCGGGACGGCAATCGGTCGATCTCGGTCACCGGAGCCGGAACGGTGGGGCCGGTGCAGACCAGCAGGGTTTGCTCCTGGCCGGTGTTGACGTACGCCGAGGTCAGCCACGCCAACGGCGGCCGGCCCACAAAGCCCCCGGCGCCGGCCCGGAGGAGCGTCCGACGAGCGGTACCGAGCTGGTAGGACAGCCCGACTCGGGGTGACACCACCACGTTGCCCGACGGGAACCTCCCGGTATCGACACCTAACGCCGTACTGTCCGCCAAGGCGTTGTTCCGGAGCGGCGCCTCGAAGAAGGGGACATCGGCCCTGAGGCCCGCGGTGATGGTCAGGCGCGACGACGCCTGCCACCGGTCCTGGATGTAGCCGGCTAACTGGGTCACGCCGAAGTCGGCCAACGGCCCCCCCGGACGCAATGGAAGGGCCACCTCGTACCGGTTGGCCTCGCGGTGCTCCAACGCATCGACACTGCCGAAGGTCCAGACGCCCCACGCCCCCAAGAAGAAGGTATCGGAGATCCGGATCCGTTGGTTCTGGGTTCCCACGGTGAACTGGTGGGCCCCGTGGCTCCAGGTCAGGTTGTCGGTCAGTTCGATGACCCGTTGATCGGTTTCGGTGCCTTGGGCGCCCTTCACCGACCCAGCAGCGAGGTACCGGCCCGGGCTTCCTTGAACCAGAAACAGGGGGGCTCGAAGCGACGATTCGCGGGCCTCATCGACGACCTGGACGCTGGCGACCAGTTCGTTCGATGCCGTGCCGAACGCGCTGACCGCCCGGAGCCGAGTGGTGTTGGCTCGGACCTTGATCACCAAACCGCTGTTCGAGAGTTGCCAACCGTCCCGGTTCTGGCGCGTGATTTGAGTCCGGCCGAGATCGTCGACCGAGGCATCGACCCAATTGTGCGACAACTCGAGCCGGTGACTCACCGTTGGTTGCCATGACAGTTTGGTGAACAGATTCCGGTCGGGTTGTGACAGGATCGGACTTTCCGGCCCCCCGGGGTCAAATCCGTACCGGTCGCGAAAGACCTGGCCTGCCCGCCGGGCGATGGAATCACTGATGCCGGTGGCCGGGTTGGACGCCTCCGGTCCGACGAAGGGAGTTCGGCGGGTCTGGAGGTCGGCGGCCAGGAAAAAATGAAGCCGGTCGCGACGAATCGGCCCGCCGACACTCAGGCCATACTGGAAGATGCTGAACTCGGTGACCCCGACGCCGGCCGTATCGGCGCCCACCAGTTCGGGGCGCGCCACGGTGCCAAACACTGACCCTCGGAACCGATTGGTGCCCGACCGGGTCACGGCGTTGATCAAGCCGCCCGTGAACCCGCCCTGGCGCACGTCGAACGGCGCGATCAAGATCCGGAGTTCCTCCAATGCTTCGAGCGAAATCGCCTTGGCGCCCGCCGTCGACCCCGGTGTGACGCCGACCCCGAACACATCGGTGGCGCTGCCCCCGTCGATTTGGATGGCGTTGTACCGCGGGTGTTGGCCCCCGATCGAGAAGCCGACGGCCTGCGAGGTCGTGGCGAAAAGCCCAACGAAGTTCCGATTGAGGAGCGGCAGGGTCCGAACCGCCGGGCCCGGAATCGTCGATGAGGCGCCGCCGGCGCCGGGATCCCGGAGGTCCGAGCCGCGGACCACGACGTCCTCGAGCACGACCGGCCGTTCGGCGAAGATCAATCGGCGCTCCACTCGATCGCCGAGGTGCAGCGTCAATCCGGTGATGGCCACCAGCTCGAACCCGATGGCGCGGGCCTCGATCCGATACGGGCCACCGACCTCGACATGGTCGAACCGGTACCGGCCGAGCGACGACGTCAGGGTGGCGCGAGTGGTGCCGTTGCCGAGGTGCCTCAACGCCACCGAGGCGCCGGCCACCGGAGTGCCCGAGGCGGTGATCGCGGTGCCCTCGATGGATGCGCCGGACAGGCCCTGCGCGGACAGGTCGGCGGACCCGGCTATCGCGACCAGCAAGCCGGCCCGGAGCCAGCGAGTCACGGGCGCGATCGGGGCGTGAGGGTCCCATACTTGGCCACCAACGACTCGAAGCGGGGAAGGCCTCGGGCCTCGTCGATGTCGCCGCTGCACGGGAGGTTGTAGAAGGTTGCTTCGCCGCTTCCGCTTGCCCGTTCGAGCACGGCGATGCCGGAATCGATCAGGCCGGCGGCGATGTAGTCGAAGCCGAGGCGGCCGGAGTCCTTCCAGCCCGTCCTCGGGCCGCGCCTCGCGAGCAAGCTCCGGCCCACCATGTGCCGCACCTCCCAGTACCCCGACTCGCCGCTCGCCGTGGCGAGCGCCCGGGCGATAGCACTATCCGACGGACCGGTGGCCAAGGAACGCCATCGAGCGATCGCATCGTCCCACCGCCCGAGCCGGGCCAGCGTACGAACCAGACCGAGGTGTCCCTGGCCATTTCGGAGATCCAACTGGACGATCTTCTCGAACAGGGGAAGCGCTTCCCTGGGGTTGTTCTGGCAGAGCCAGGTACCGGCTTCTCGCTCGAGGAATGCCGGATTGAGAGGGTCGAGGCGGGCGGCGATCCGAAGACTGGCCCGCGATTCCTCCCATTGCCCGGCCCATCGCTTGAGGGTTCCGGTGAGGAGATAGACTTCGGGGTTCCTGGGGTCGAGCACCTGGGCCCGTTCGAGCAACGCGTTGGCCCCGACCGGATCGCGATCGCGAACGGCGCGGACCACCGCGAGGTTTGCGATGGCACTACCATCCGTCGAATCGATCGCGAGGGCGCGCCCGGCCGCCGCCTCCAGCTGGGCGTAGCCGCTCGGATCCGCGGTGGACAAATTGCCCCAGACCGCCGCCAACCCCGACCAGGCTCGCGCGTTGGTTGGGTCGAGGTCGATGGCCCGAAGAAAGAGCACCTTTGCCGCCCGCGGATCGCGAACGACCAATTGCTGATGCCACCCGGAAATCGTGAGCCGGTAGGACTCCGGATCGACGCGGAAGGGCGGGAGTCTGGATACCCAGGGTTCTTGGGCCCGGAGGACCGCACCAGCCAGCGTGGTGGCGACTCGATTGCCCGCGTCACGGAGGGCTACCATTGAGATCGCCTGGGGGCCGAGCTGCTTGCGATCGCCGGTGGCCAGGCCAACCAAGTCGATCCGAACCGCCAGCCCGTCGCCCGTCAGGGTCAAATCGGTCTTGACCAGGGTCCCACTCCCGTAGAGGCGGCCCAGTTTCCTCGGGTCGTCCTTGAACAGGGCGGATACCGATCGCGTTGACGGCGCCAGCTTGATGGTCAACGCCGGGATCCGCCCCAGATCCTTGGCGATCTGATCGGTGAGCCCGGTCGCGACATAGTCGTTGCTGTCGGCCCGGGTCGCGTTCTCCATCGGCAGCAGCAGGATGCTAGTCGCCGGCGGCGTCGTGGCGGTCCAGGGCCGGAACACCATGACGGCTACCGCCGCCAGGCCCACCAATACCGATCCGACGAGGAACGCCCGGCGCGGGCGCCGCGCCGAGGGCGTAGCAGCCGCACTGAACGAAGGTGCCTCCAACTCCTCGCCTGGGCTCGGCGTGGGAAACCGCGCCCGCACCGCCGGCGTCGTCGTCGCCGAGCGAATCCGTTCGACCATGACCATGGTTTCGGATGCCGGCTCGGCATCGAACTCGGCCACCAGACGAGCCCGATATCGTTCAAATAAGGTCAGGGCCCCGGCCCGGTCGCCGGCCGCATCATGGAGGCCGATCAGTCGGCGTACGGCCGGTTCATCGTCGGGATCGATCTCCACCACCCGGCGGGCGGCCGCCAGGGCCTGGTCGAGCTTCCCTTCCTGCTGCAAGCTGGCCGCCCGTTTCGCGGCGGCCCGGGCCACCTCCACCTTGAGCTGGCCACGTTCATCGTCGAGCCACCGCTGAAACCCCTCGCTCTCGGGCGGAAAGAGGCCGGGCAGCAGGTCACCTCGGTAGAGGACCAGCGCCTCGTCAACCCGGCCATCCGCGAGGGCGGTCCGGAGCGCCCCGAGGTCGGTTTCGAGGGCTGCCGGATCGATGGAGACCTCGTCATCGCCCCGAGTGCGCACCACGGCTTCACCGAGGGTTTGGCGGAGGATATAGAGTGCGTTCCGAAGCGAGGACCGCGCTCGGCCGGAGTCGAGGTCGGGCCAGAACAGCGCCAGTAGGGTATCGCGGCGGTGCCAAGTGCCGGGGACCGGACCAACCAGATATGCGAGGAGCGCGAGCCGCTTAGGCTGGCGGAGCAGCGCGTGGACCTCGGTCCCATCGGCGGCTTGGAGGCCGATTTCACCCAACAGTCTGAAGCGGATCATTCGGTTCCAAGCTACGAGTGGACCGGGGCCCCAGCCAGTGGGAGTCGGCGGCCAATGATCGCACGGATCAGTCAGTGGGCCGTGAGTTGGCCGTGAGTTGGGTAAGTCGTTTCGCTGCTTTGGTATCGGAGAGGATTCGACGGGGAGCGGATATCTTGACTCGATCGGCCGGATAGCCGAGAATGACGCCATGATCCGATCTAAGCAGGTTCTTCTGGGGCTGCTACTCGGCCCGCTCGCATCCGGCCTGGCGGCCGCCCAGGCCCATCCAGTGTGGGATCCGGCAACCGCCACCTGGACGCCCGCCGGCCCCGGACTCGAATCCTCAATCGTTCTCGGCAACCCCGAAACCGCCGGGAGCTACGCCATCGCCTTTCGGCTCCAGCCCGGGTCATGGATTCCACCCCATACCCACCCGGCCCCCAAACAGGTCACCGTCCTGGTCGGCGCCCTCCTGATGGGTTTCGGCCCCAAACTCGACAGCACCACGGTTCACGCCGTAAAACCCGGCCAAATCACCGTGGTGCCGCCCGCCACCGCGCACTACGAGGGAGCCAAGACCACCACCGTCGTGGTCTTCTCCGGCGACGGCCCCCTCATCACCAACTGGATCAAACCCACCTAGTCGCCGAGCGCCGAGTGCCGAGCGCCGAGCACCTATCTCTTAGCAAGCCCCGTCACCGTCAGCTCAAGATTGTGACTAACTCGGATCCCGAACCCGCCATCGGTTGACGTCAACTTGTCCGGCCCGATCAACTCGGCCTTGGCAAACGACTTCACCTCGGTGCCGTTGACGACGCAGGACGCCTTGTCACCCTGGACCCGCCATCCAACGACGTTGGTCGATTCGCCGGTCGTGGCGTCAGCCTGGTGCAGCGCAGCGTTGGCCTCGGGCGGCACCAACGTGGTCACCTTCGCGCCGTGGAACGTCTTGACCGCGAACGTGCCGTTGCCGTAGACGATGCAGTAGGCCAGGGTCTCGTTGTCGGATTCGAGATCGGCGCCGCCGATGAAGATCCCGTAGGAATGCGGATGGCTGGCGGCCATCTTATGCTCTTTGAAGGTGGCGCTCACTTCGTAGTTGCCCTTGGCCGTGTTGGCGGGGTTCCAGAAATTACCGGCGGGGCCGACCGAGATCCGAAATCCGCCATCGGTCGCCACGAACTTGGAGTCGTTGATCGTCTTGCCCTGGGATGCGGGGCGGCGATCGACCCGGCCCTTCCACCCGGCCACTTTGATGCCGCCGTCTTTGACACTGCGGTCGGTATCCTGGGCGGCAGCGGAGGAGGTGGCCAGCGCGGCCAGGGTCAGAAAAGCAGCAATACGCATCGGGTGTCCTTGGTGAGAGTCAGGCTAGATAGTTGCCGTCTCCGGCGGCGATTCGCAAGGGGCGCCGGGAAGGCCGAGTGGCCGCACAACGGGCCTGTTCAAGACTACGGGCGCCGGACCGCAATGGTGTCGCACTCGGACCCCGAGAGCCGACTTGACTGGGTTCGGGCGGTCCCCGATGTTTCGCTCCGGTTTCCCACCATTCGTGGTTATCCCGCTCGGACCGGAGTTTCGCTTGTTGCCCTCGTTTCTCAAGAAGTTTGCGCTCTGGTTCGACACCGGAGCCGTTCCCGTGACGCCAACCGACAACCCGCGCACGGTGGATTGGGTCCGGGTCATTCCGTTCGTCGGAATGCACGCCGCGTGTCTCGGGGTGATCTGGGTGGGGTGGAGTTGGGGGGCCGTCTTGGTGGCCCTCGGGCTTTACTTGGTCCGGATGTTCGCGATCACTGGTTTTTATCACCGGTACTTTTCCCACCGGGCCTTCAAGACGTCGCGGATCACCCAGTTTGCCTTTGCGGTGCTCGGGGCGAGTGCCGTCCAACGCGGCCCCCTCTGGTGGGCGGCTCATCATCGCAAACACCATCGCCATTCCGATACCGAGGAGGACGTCCATTCTCCCCGCCACCATGGGTTCTGGTGGAGCCACATGGGGTGGATTACCTCCCCGGCGAATTTCGCGACCGATCTCGAGGCGGTCCCGGATCTCGCTCGGTATCCGGAACTCCGGTTCCTGGATCGGTTCGACATCCTGGTCCCGGTGGTCCTGGCGGTGACGCTCTTCTTGGTCGGCGGCTGGCAATGGCTCGTGTGGGGGTTCTTCGTGAGCACGGTGGTGCTCTTTCACTGCACCTGTTTCATCAACTCCCTGGCCCACGTGCTCGGCCGGCGGCGCTACCAAACCGGCGACGATAGTCGCAACAGCCTGCTCCTGGCCCTGGTCACCCTCGGTGAAGGATGGCACAACAATCACCACCGGTTTCCGGGCGCGGCGCGGCAGGGGTTCTTCTGGTGGGAGGTGGACTTGACCTACTACGCTCTCAAGATCCTCCAGCGGTTCCGGTTGGTCTGGGACCTTCGTCAGGTGCCCCAGCGGGTGCTCGACGAGGCCTAGGGCCGCCCGTTAGGCTCAGTCCGACCGGATCGCCTCGACCGGTGGGATTCCGCTGGCTCGGCGGGCCGGAATCCAGCAGGCGGCCAGCGCCACGGCGCCGATGGCCGCCAGGCCGGCACCGAGCGCCAACGGATCGTACGGCGTGATGCCGAAGACGAGGCTCCCGAGGAGCCCGCTCAACGCGAGCGTCGCCGCAACCCCGATCGCCAAGGCCGGTGCGATCATCCGCCCGCCTTCCCACAACACCATCCTGACGACGCTCCGGCGATCGGCCCCCAACGCCAGCCGGACCCCGATTTCCCGGGTCCGCTGCTGGACCCCGTACGACGTCACGGCGTAGATGCCGAGCGCCGCCAATCCGAGCGCCAGCAGCGAAACCATCGAAAGCGCCGCCGTGATGAAGCGCGACTGGGCCACGGCCAAGGCCTTGAGGCCGTTCATCGTTCGGACATTGTACAGGGGCAGGGAAGGATCGAGTTCGGCCAGGGCCGCGCGGATCGGTCCGATGCTTGGCTCGGCCTCCTTGCCACGGACCACCAGCACCATACCCCCGGGCGTGCCGGTTTGGCGGTAGTCCCAGTAGAGCGTGGCGCGGTCAACCGGCTGGTCGGGCCCGGCCAGCCGGACATCGCCGACCACACCGACCACCACGGCGACGAGCGTGTCCCCCCACTCCATTTGGATCCGCTTGCCGACCGCCGATTCGCGGGGCCAGATCTGGCGGGCTCCGGTCTCGTTGATCACGACCGCGGTCGGGGCGCCGGGCCGGTCACTCGCCAGGAGGTACCGCCCGGCCACCAGCGGAACCCGCATCGTCGCGAAGAACTCGTGGTGGACGAATCGGACGTCCGCCACCGGGAACTTGCCGGCCTCCGGCGCCGGCCGGTCCAGGGCCTGAAAGTCGGTGGCTTGCCCCTGGCCGCTCATCGGAACGATGCTCGCCAGGGACACGGCTTCGACGTTGGGCATCGCCGCGACCCGGTCGACCAGCCCTTCGAGCACCGCCGACCGCTGTTCCGGCTTGGGAAAGGCGCGGCTGGGGAGGCTGACTTGTGCCGTCAGGACATTCGTCGGGTCGATGCCGAGGTCGACCTGGAGCCGGTTGAGGAGGCTCCGCACCAGGAGCCCGGCGCCCATCAGAAGGATCACGGAGAGCGCTACTTGGACGCCGACGAGACTCCGCCGGACCCGGCCGGTCCGATGGTCACCAACGGCTCCGCGCTGCGTAAACCAACCGGCCAAGGTTCCCCCGGACGCGGCGAGGGCCGGGCCGACCCCGATGAGACAGGCCGTCAGCACGGTCGCCAGCAGCGCGAAACCAAGCGTCCCGCCGTTCAGTCCGACGGAGTCGAGCCGCGGCAAGCCGGGATTGGCCCGCACCAGGGCCGCTGTTCCAGAGGCCGCCAGCAGGAGGCCGACCCCGCCGCCGAGCCCGGCCAGGAGCAGGCTCTCGCCGAACAGCTGCCGCGCCAGCGCGAGCCGCCCGGCGCCTAACGCCGACCGAATCGCGAACTCGCCGCGCCGCTCGGTGGCCCGGGCCATCAACAGGTTGGCCACATTGGCGCAGGCGATCAACAGCACGAAACACACCGCCCCGAACACGATCGCGATCGGGGTCCGGACTCTCCCTACGATGTCGGCCCGGAGGCCGACGAGAGTGATGCCCCAGCCTTTTTGTCGCTCCGGGAACGTTTCGAGGAGCCGGGCGGCGAGCGTCGAGGCCTCGTGGCCGGCCGACTCGATCGTCGCGCCCGGGGCGAGCCGGCCGATGACCTGGAGGTACCGACCGCTCCGGGTTCGGGCGGCGGCATCGAATTGAAACGGGATGTAGAGATCTCGGGACCCGACACTGGCAAAGCTGAATCCGGGTGCAAAGTCGAACCGGGCCGGCAGGACACCGACGACCTGGCGGGCTCGGCCCCCGACCTGGATCGACCGGCCAATCAGGCCCGAATCCGATCCGTACCGTCGCCGCCAGAGGCCCTCGGCGATCACCACGATGTCCGGCCCTCCGTCGACATCGTCGGCACCGCCAAACAGCCGGCCCACGAGCGGAACCGCCCCGAGCAGGGGAAACAGGCCCCCGCTCGTATAGACCACCCCGACCTGGTCAGGGTCGCCGTCGCCGGTCAGAGGGACGCTGGACTCCATCAGCGCGGTCAGGCCCTCGACCTGCTTCAGGCCATCGATCCACGCATAGAAATTGGCCGGCGAGGTCGGATTCCGCTCCCGGTCGCGTTCAACGGGCCGCTCCCAAATGGTGACGAGCCGGTCGGGTGTCGCATACGGGAGTGGCCGGAGCAGCACCCCGTTCACCAGACTGAAAGCGATCGTGGCGACCGCCAACGCACCGCCGATGGTCAGGACGACGGCCGTGGAGACCACCGGTCGCTTGATCAACGAACGCAGGGCCAGGCCAAGTTGGGAACGCATTCGGTCTCCGCGGGAACGGGTTCGAGAGGGGCGGTGGGATGGTCGGCCGAACCGGGCCACGCGGAACCGGAGCCCGATCCCGAGGGCCTGAGTCCAGTACCAGACGCTCGCCACCAATGGGCGCCGGGCCTGCAGCGCATCGAATTCCTCCCGGAGGTCCGCGATGATGTACGGCGCCGATGCCCGGGAGCCCAGCAGTCTGGTCAGGAGCCACTCGGCCGCCCGGGGCGGGGGCGCGCCGGGCATCAGGCCGAGCCCAAGGTGCGTTCGAGCCCTTGCGTCAGCGCGGTGACCGCGGCCACCGACCGCTTGAGCGCCTTGAGGCCGGGCACGG
>JANMHX010000066.1:0-6518 GCA_031375485.1 Gemmatimonadota bacterium
TGCGCGCCTTCGGAGCCGATGTCATCGTCTGTCCCACCGACGTCGAGCCCGAAGACCCGCGCTCGTACTACTCAGTCTCATCGCGGTTGGAAGCGGAGACGCCGAATGCCTGGAAGCCTAACCAGTACGATAACCTGAGCAACTCACAGGCTCACTACGAAACAACGGGGCCCGAGATCTGGGACCAGACTCAGGGGAAGATCGACCACCTCGTCGTGGGGGTCGGCACCGGCGGGACCATCTGCGGCTCCGGCAAGTTCCTCAAGGAACAGAATAGGAATCTCAAGGTGTGGGGCATCGACACCTACGGGTCAGTCTTCAAGAAGTACAAGGAGACCGGGATCTTCGACAAACATGAGATCTATCCGTACGTGACCGAGGGCATCGGCGAGGATTTCCTCCCCGCCAACGTCGATTTCAGCGTTGTCGACCATTTCGAGAAGGTGACCGACCGGGATGCGGCGATCTACACCCGCGAGTTGGTCCGGAGCGAGGGGATCTGGGCCGGGAACTCCGCCGGGTCGGCCCTGGCGGGGCTGCTACAACTCAAAGACCGGTTCAAAGCGGGCGAGATCGTGGTGGTGATCTTCCATGACCACGGCACCCGGTACATCGGCAAGATGTTCAACCCGGACTGGATGCGGCGGATGGGGTACGAGAACCTCGAGGGGCCGACCGCCCGAAGCCTGGTCAAGACCAAGACCGGCGCGGACCTGGTCGGGGTCGAGGAGACGGCCACGGTGGAGCAGGCGCTGGCCCGGATGGCGGCCAACGATTTCTCGCAGATCCCGGTGACCAAGGAAGAACGCGTCGTCGGCTCGTTGCGAGAGGCGCATGCCTATGCCTGCATCGTCAAGGATCATGCGGTGCGGCACGCGCCGGTCCGGTCGATCATGCAGCCGGCGTTTCCGTTCGTCGACATCGAAACGCCGGTCGAGTTGCTGGCGCCGATGATCACGCCGGAAAACCCGGCCGTGCTGGTCCGGGACTTCCCGGCCGCCAAGACCTACGTGCTGACCGGTTACGACGTGCTGCAGGCGATCTAGAACCGGCAGTCGATCGTCCCGTAGGGTCCGAAATCGATATGGAACTCATCGCCTGGTCGCGCCGCGACCGGGCTCACGAACGAACCGCCTAACACCACTTCGCCGGGTTCGAGGGCCACGCCGTGGGGCGCCAGTTTATTGGCGAGCCAGGCCACGCCGTTGGCCGGATGGTTGAGGACCGCCGCCGCCACCCCCGAGACCTCGATCTCGCCGTTCCGGTAGCAGAGGGCCGAAACCCAGCGCATGTCGCCCTCGGTGGGCTTGAAGGGGCGGCCGCCGAGCAGGATGCCGGCGTTGGCAGCGTTGTCGGAGATCGTGTCGGTAACCTTCCGCGTCACCTTGGTCTCGGGGTCGATCTGCTGAATCCTCGCGTCGATGATCTCGACCGCCGGGACCACCGAGTCCGCGGCCGCGAGCACGTCCGCCAAGGTACAATCCGGGCCGCTGAGCCGGCGACCGAGGATGAAGGCCAGCTCGACCTCGACCCGGGGCACGATGAAGCGGTCCGGCGGGATGGTGGCCCCGTTGTCGAAGAACATATCGTCGAGGAGCACGCCGTAGTCCGGCTCCGAGATGTTCGAGGCATACTGCATGGCTTTGGAGGTGAGGCCGATCTTGTGGCCCTTCACCGTCCGGCCGCGGGCCAGCTTCATCGCGACCCATTCGCCCTGAATGGCATAGCCGTCCGCGATGGTCATCTCCAGAAACTCGAGTGAGAACTGCCGGATCTGCTTCCGGCTCCGTTCGGATTCGTCGAGCCGCCGCGCTAGCTCGGCGTAGAGCTTCGGATCCACAGGGTCATCCCGCGTTAGGGTTGCTTGAAGCGCGTGTGGAGATTGTTGTGCTTCCAACTCCAGGCCTCGCTCGTTTCGTGGAGTTCGAACGAAATGGCGAGCGGCCGGGCCTGAAACAGCTCGGCGAAGTGGTCCTTGAACATCGCGAAGAGCTGGTCGCCGGTGGCGCGCTTGACGGCCTCCGGGCGGCCCGCGCCGATCGTGAGCCGGGCGTGGACGAAGGCGTAGTCGGCGGCCTGGTCGGCCACGGCGTACTCGGTGAGCCGGTGGGCCCGGGACCGGATCCCGCCGGTTGGAAAGACGCCGCCTTGGTCCATCAAGATCCGGTTGGCCTTGGCGAGGAGTTCGGGGATCCTGGCGCCGTCGCCCAGGTTGTCGGTGTACTCGACGATGAGATGGGGCATCGGTGCTTAGTCTCCCACGATGGTGCTGGTCAACCGGCCCACGCCTTCGACTTCGGTGGTCACGACATCGCCGGCCTGGACGTTGGCCAGGCCGTCGGGCGTGCCGGTCAGGATGAGATCGCCCGCCGAGAGGGTCAGGAAGCCGCTCAGATACTCGATCAACCAGGGCACCGAGAAGATCATCGCGGCGGTCGAGCCGGTCAGGGTCTCGCGGCCGTTGACGGTGGTGCGAAGCCGGAGGTTGGCGGGGTCGGGCACGTCGGCTTGGTCAACCAGCCAGGGACCGAGGGGCGTCGAGTGGTCGCGTCCTTTGACCCGGAGATTCGGCCGGTAGTAATTCTCGAGGTAGTCGCGGAAGGCGTAGTCGTTCGCCACCGTATAGCCGGCTACGTAGTCGAGGGCGTCGGCCTGCCGGACCCGTCGGGCGGTCCGGCCGATGACCACGGCCAACTCGCACTCGTAGTGCATGAAGGTCACGTCGGCGGGGCGGCGGACCCGGCTCAGATGCCCCGAGATCGTATTGGCGCCTTTGAGAAATACCAGGGGTTCAGTCGGCGGCGCGAAGGCGAGCTCCTTGGCGTGGTCAGCGTAGTTGAGGCCCACCGCGAAAATGGTCCGCGGCACGACCGGCGGGAGCCACGTCACCGCCGATTCGGCCATGACGCGGCCATCGGACAGACGGACCCCTCCGTCGGCCTCGGTCGCAGCCCACTCGACGCCGTCGATCACCACCCGGGCCCGCTTCATTCCCGCTCCACGGGGTTCTCGAGCTCGCCGACCCCGCCGATCACGATCCGGACCCGGTCGCCCGGCGCGGCGAGGGGCGGTTCATGGGGCTCGGCCAGCAGCAGGATGTCGCCGGGCTCGAAGGTGATGAATTGGGAGACGTCCGAGAGCAGTTGCGCGGCGCCGCGAACCAACCCCCGGCCATCGGTCCGGCCCACGATCCGGCCGTTGATCTCGATGACCACCTCGCGAAGATCCGGCTCGAGCGCGCCGCCGGGCACCACCAGCGGTCCGAGCGGACAGAACCCGTCCCGGCACCGTTGGGTGATCGCGGGCCGGTAGTGGGACTGATACGGAATGCTCACGTCGTTGGCCACCAGGAGGCCGGCCAGATGGGCGAGCGCCTCGTCCGGCGTGACGGCTGACGCCGTTCGGCCGATGACCAAGCCCACGGTGCCGCCCATCCGGAGGGCGGGCACGCCGGCGGGGCAAGGGATCGGATCGCCGGGGCCGGCCCAGGTGTTGGCCGGCTTCAGGTGCAACACCGGAGCTTTGGGCGGGGTCTTGTAGGGATCCCGGTTGAGCGCATCGCCTAACGCCTGCAGGGTCTCGACCCGGTTCATCGCCGCCGCATAGACCGTCCGGCTCATGAGATGTAGGTCGGGATGCCCGACAACGCCGACTCCGTGACCGGCGACGCCGCGCCGTCGAATGACTCGACCACGGCGCCCTCGGTGAACCAGCTTTTCGGAGCGGGGCCGCCCCAGAGCTGCTGGCGCCGGATGTCGTCCCGGTCCCACCGGATCGGCTCGAAGTCGGGGTCGACGGTGAGGTAGTCCGAGCTGTACAACTCGATCCGGTGGCCGTCGGGGTCGCGGAGGGAGAGGTAGAACGCGTTCGAGATCCCGTGACGGCCGGGCCCGCGTTCGATGTGCGCTTCCATTCGCGCGCCGGCCAGAATGTCGCAGAGTTGGGTGACCCGGCTCCCGTCGGGGAGGTAGTATGCGAAGTGGTGCATCCGGGGACCGGCGCCGTTAGTGATGGCCAGATCGTGGACGTTGCCCTTGCGGTGCATCCACGCGGCCCAGGTCACCCCGTCCGTATCCTCGGTGTACTCGCTCAGGCGGAATCCCTGGGTCCGCTGGTACCACGCCGACATGGCGCCCACGGTCGGACTGAACAAGTTGACGTGATCGATCCGGGTGATCCCGGGGCCCCGGTGAAGATCGTAGCGTTGAAGCAGCCACGGATGCCGGACCGACTGGTAGTAGTAGGTCATCGGGAAGCCGAACGGGTCCTCGATCCGGAGCAGTGACGGCCGGTCGCGTTCCGATTCCCGCCGGCTTCGCAAGCCTTCAGCGCGGGCCAGCGCCTCCAATTGGTCGAGCGCGGCCTCGGACCCGACCTTGAAGCCGAACTGCCGGACCCGAGGGGCTCCGCCGGTTTCGAGTTTGAGGCTCCATTCCCGGTCCTCGACCCCGCGGAGGTAGAGCGCCCCCGGGGTTTCGTGAAGGACGTTCAAGCCCAGCAAGTCGACGTAGAACCGTTTCGAAGCGGCGAGATCCGTCACCGCCAGGACCACGTGGCCGATCCGGATGATCTCTGGAGGCGTCATGTCCGGGTCCTAACGCTTGCCGAACTGCGGGATCGGGTGGTTGCCGAGCGGCACGGCCACGTTCTTGATCTCGGTATAGAACTCGAACGCATGCTCGCCGCCTTCCCGGTGGGTGCCGCTGAATTTGACCCCGCCGAACGGCGTCGGCAGATGGCGCACGTTGTGGCTGTTGATCCAGGTCATCCCGGCTTCGATGCCGAGCGCCATCCGATGGGCCCGGGCCACATCGGAGGTCCAGACGTAGGCGGCGAGCCCATACTTCACGTCGTTGGCCTTGGCCAACGCATCGGCCTCGTCGGTGAACGGGATCGCCACCAACACCGGGCCGAAGATTTCCTCTTGGGCAATCCGCATCCGGTTGTCGCCGGTGAACAGGGTCGGGGCGACGTAGTTGCCTTCGGTGCCGACCCGGTGCCCGCCGGCCACCAACCGGGCGCCTTCGGTCTTGCCGATGTCGAGGTAGCCGAGCACCCGGTCGCAATGCTCGGTGTGGATCAGCGGGCCCACTTCGGTATTGGGGTCGAGCGGGTGCCCGACGGTGACCGACTTGGTCCGGGCTTCGAGCCGCGACACGAAATCATCGAAGATCGATTCCTGGATCAGGACTCGGGAGTTGGCGGTGCAGCGTTCCCCGTTGAGGCTGAAGATCTGGAACACGGTGCCGTCGAGGGCGCGATCGAGGTCGGCGTCGGCAAACACCACCGACGGCGACTTGCCCCCGAGCTCGAGTGAGACCCGCTTGAGCTGATCGGCGGCATTCTTGGTGACGATAGTGCCGGTGGTGGTTTCGCCGGTGAAGGTGATCAGCGGCACCTTGGGGTGCGCCACCAGCGGAGCCCCGGCCTCTTCTCCAAAGCCTTGGACCACATTGAAGACGCCGGGCGGCAAGTCGGCTTCCTGGATGATCTCTGCGAGCTTCCAAGCCGTCAGCGGCGACCACTCGGCTGGTTTCAGGATCACGGTGTTGCCGGTGGCGAGCGCCGGGGCGATCCGCCACGTGGCCAGCATCAGGGGCGAATTCCACGGGGTGATGATCCCGCAGGCCCCGACCGGCACCCGGAGCGTGTAGTTGAGCCATTCATGGCCCACCGGGTAGGTTCGCCCGTCCATCGCCTTGTCGGCATACTCGGCATAGAAGCTGAAATTTTCGGCGGCGCGGGCAATTTGGGCCCGGACCACCTTGATCACCTGGCCGGCGTCCAGGCACTCGATGGTGGCGAGTTCGTCGCCATGTTTCTCGAGGACCGTGGCGATCCGGATCAGGTGCGTCCGGCGGGCCTTGGGCGCGAGCTTTCGCCACGACTGGAAGGCCTGATGGGCCCGGTCGGCCGCCCGGTCGATGTCTTCGGCGTGCCCCCGCGCCACCCGGGCCAGCAACTGGTTCGTGGAGGGATCGAGGGTCTCGAACATTTCGCCCCGATGCCCCGGCACGAACTCGCCGCCGATGAAATGGGGAATGACGGACCCGCCGAGCTTCTCGCGGACTTTCGTGATGAACTCCGGCGCAATCGCCGTCCCGCTCTGGCCCACAGCCATCTCAACGCTCCTCGGTGGTGCTGAAGATTCGGTCGATCGTCGTCATGGTGGCCGCCACTTCCGCCGGCGTGGCGATCAGTTCCTGGGTCGGGATCCCGAACGCGTACGCCGACGTCGAGCCGTCGAGCGCCTGGTCGATCGGAACCACTTCGACATGTCTGGCCCAGAGCCACCGCCGGAACACCGCCGTGTAGATCTCGGGGTCATAGGGAGCCGGGCCGCCGCCGGTGGCTTCCCGATAGACCTCGTCCCACAGCGCCCGGAGCACGTTCGGCTGGGCGTCGACTTGCTCGCGCGGGTGCCGGGGCGATTGCATGGTCCGCTCGCGCGCCGCCTCGATCAGCGCCCGGACCTCGCGGGTCGGCACCGGAAGCACGAAGTGGAGCTGCTCGCTGGC
>JANMHX010000090.1:0-4537 GCA_031375485.1 Gemmatimonadota bacterium
CGCGCGCCGGTCAGGTCGACATGCCGCGTGCCGCCCCGAGCGCTGCGACGCTGTCGCCTGAGCCGCCGGGCCCACCATGGCCAGGGCAGCGACCAGGACCGGAAGTGCGATCACCGGGAGCGCTCCGGAATGACCGGGAGCTCGAGGTGCGAGGGGAACCTGGCCGAGCGGTGGATCGTCACCCGGGAGGCGCGGGGGGAGCCGGGGAAATTGAGGTGGTCCCGACCGGTGACGGTCACGCGGATCCGGTTTCCGGGGCGGAAATAGATCGAGGTCGGCAGCAGCTCGACTACCAGCTCGGTCGGCTTGGCCGGGGAGAGGCGAACCGGCGGATCCTCTGACGACTGGCTCAGGTACGGCAGCCCGAACTTGTCGTACGGCGCGGTCCCGAGCCGGCTCCGGGCCGCCCGGATCAAACCGTCGGTCACGAAGTTCGACTTCCCGCTCGGCTCGACTTCCTCCAGGTAGACGAAGACGTCGGCGTCGGTGGTGTCCGCGGTGACCCAGAGCCGGGCCACGGGGTGCCCGGTCACCAAGACCCGTTTGAGGAGCGGGGCCGAGGTGTAGGTCCATCCCTTGGCGTCGTTAGGCGCCATGTCGGGGTAGCCGGGTGGATGGCCGTAGCCGACCGTCCAGCGGTTGGCCGGGCCCGACGTCGTGGACGTGTCGATCGTCTGGGCGTCGTCGCCGGGGCCGCGGGGGCGCGTGGTGACCAGGGTGCCGTCGTTCCGCGACCCGACCGAACCGCTGGGGCCGGCTCCGAAGTAGTGCTTGAGGCGCCGCTCGGTGGGCAGCGGCCAGGTGGAGGCAGAGCGCCAGGTGCTGTCGGCGGGGGCATTGACGGTGGCGTAGTAGATCGGCGGCTCCCGCATGATGCCGTTGTCGATGCCCTTGAGCCAGTAGTCATACCAGCGGAGGTGCTCGACCTGATTGTCGAAGCCGCGGGTCTGGGTGTGGTACCATGGGCCGATCACCAGCTTGCGAGGGGTGGCGAGGTTGCGATAGAGCAGCACGGCCTGCCGCGGCTCGTCGAGCCAGCCGTTCATGTGATAGATCCCGATCCCCGACCCTCCGATCTTCTCCCGTAACGAGGCGACGCTCCGGGTCTGATACAACTTCTCCCCGGTGCGGAGCTCGACCGAGTTCCGGTAGGGCGCGTCCCGGAACATCTCACCGACGTCGAGGTTCTTGGCGTGGTCTCGGATCGCGGCGGCGCGCAGCGCCTCGCCGGAGTCACCGTCCACCGGGGCCACCGGGCCGAACGGAGCGCCGAACCACTCGAACGTCTTCGACTCGTCGAGGTTCTTGGTCAGGAATCGCCAGGTCGGCAGGGCGTATTCGTGGAAGATCCCGCCGGGGTTGAAGTCGTCGAACCAGTCGAACGTCGCCATCTCAGGGAAAATGGCCTTGAGGCTGGGCGGCCGCTCCGCCGCGGCGAAGTACTGGATGTGACCGAGGTAGGAGCGGCCCCACATCCCCACTTTGCCGGTGGACCAGGGTTGCTTCGCGAGCCACTCGGTCACCTCATAGGTGTCCTTCCGTTCCGCCTCGGCGTAAAAGCCCGGGGTGTCGCCGAAGGACGCGCCGGCTCCGCGGGCGTCGACCACGGCCAGGACGTAGCCGTGCTTGAGGAGGAGACCCATTTCGCCGAAGGTGGTCCGGAGGGCGCCGTTCACGATCGTGGCCCGGTGATACCGGTGGTGCGCCCAGACCACGGGGAGCGGCTCCTGGTGCAGCACGCCGGCCTTGGTGGGGCGGATGAGGTCCGCCGCGAGTCGGACGCCGTCGGGCATCGTCAGGTACACCGAGGTACGCTGATACCCGTCGTACCGCTCGGCCGAATATCCCTGGTACTGGCCGGGCCGGGACACCTTGGTCTGCGCCGGAGCAAGCGCCGGCAGGAGGGCCATGAGGACGACGATGGTTCCGGAATGGAGGCGTTTCGACATGGCGTCTCGGACGATTGAAGGGTGGTGCGCCGGGCGGCACGCGGTAAATTTGCCCTTCATTCCCTGGGCCGACAAGCAGACGGTCCCGGATGATCGCCCTGGCCCAATCGCCGAGGAGGTGTCGTGAGCCCATTTTGGGGCGCCGTTGCGCTCACCCTCGTGGCCGCCGGGAGCGCGGCGGCCCAGTCCCAACTGCCCGCCGAGATCACGCTCCGACCGGACCTTTCCCGGCGGATCGACTCCCTTTATGCGCCCTACACCAGGCCCGGGACCGTGGGCGGCGTCGTGGTGGTCATTCACAAGGGGGAGGTCATCCACCTCAAAGGATACGGGCAGGCCCAGCGGGAATTCGGAGTGCCGTGGACGCCGGACACCCGGTATCGGCTCGCCTCGATCACCAAGAGCCTGGTCTCGACCGCGGTGCTCCGCCTCGAGGACCAGGGCAAACTCCGGCTGACCGACCCCGTCCGACGGTATCTCCCCGATTTTCCGGACCTGGGCGCCCCGGTCACCATCGAGAACCTGCTGACGATGAGTTCCGGCCTCTGGCAGGACGAGACCCTCCTGGCGCTCGCCGGCCTCCGGGGGAACCTAACGGTCGACGAGATCTACCAGTTGAGTATCCGGCAGCGATCCCTCAACTTTCCTCCGGGGACGTCGATGGCGTACACCGACGCCAACTATCGGATCTTGGCGCGGTTGATCGCCACCGTGACCGGCCAGTCCTTTTGGGACGCGATGGCGACGCTGGTGTTCCGGCCGCTCGGTATGACGTCGACGCTGGCCGACCCATCGCTTCATCATTTCTACGACCACCAGGCGCCGACCTACGTGGGTGGGTCCGACGATCCCGCGCCCCCGCTTGTGAACGTCCCGTTCCACACCTCGGGCGACGGCTCCGTCATCACGACGATGCGGGACTTCATCCCTTGGCTACTCGAACTCCGCCGAGATCACGACCGGCCGGGCTCCTTGTTCGAGCGGATGACTCGTCCGTTTGCTCTCGGCGACGGGATGCCCGCGGCGTACCGGCGGGGCATTGCCGTCTTCCTCCACCGGGGGCTGGTCGGCTGGGCCCACGGCGGGTTCACCGGGACGCACTATGTGATCTACCCGGAGCTCGATCTGATCGTCGCCAACTTCACCAATCAGCTCGGGGCCCTGGCGCCGATCCCGGTGGACCAGGCGGTGACCGATCTCTTCCTGGCCAGCCAAGGCTATCCGCCCGGCGATGTAAGTCGGGCCCTGGCCCAGGTCGAGCCGGCGACGGGCCCCGTCCCGGTCTCGGATGCCCGAGCACTCTCCGGGGTATTCGTCGAGCCCCGGTCCGGCTACGTCCTCGCCACCGATCCGGCGAGCGCCGGGGCGGGGGAGCAGCCGTTCCTCCGCTACGACTTTCTGGGTACCGAGGTGCGCGTGGCGAAAGCGGCGGAGGGGCGGTTCGTGACCCCGGCGTTGCAGCGGGGCGCCCGCCTAACGATCATGCCGGTGCCCTGCGGCGGCTGCTCGGAGCCTGATCTCGATGTTCGGCAGGCCGGCTGGCCCGCCTCGCGCCGGTTCCACCGAGTGGTGCCGGGGAAGCTGCGTTCCGCGCCGGCCAGGGACTACCTGGGCGTCTACCACTTGGCGGCGCTCGACACGTACTACACGGTGGCGGAGGAGAAGGGGGGGCTGGTGCTCAAGATCGCCGCGGGGGTCCAGGCCAGCCAGGTTCTCCCGCTCACTCCGCTTGGTCCCGATCTCTTCCGGGGGCTTTCGGCGGACGGGGGCCAGTTCGATCTCTACGCGTTAGGCACGGTGTCGGTCAAATTCGTCCGAGGGCGGTCGGGCCGGGTCTCGGGGATGCGGTTCAGCGTCGACCGGGTGCGGGATCTCGACCTCTTGAAGATTAGGTAGCTGACGGTTCAGACGTCACCCACGACGATCTTTCGCTGTTCGCCTGGGGCCAGCACCGCCCGGGCGGGCGCTGCCCGGAGCCAGAGCCAGTAGCCGAGCGCAGCCCAGACCAGGATCACGACCCATTCAAGCGGGAACCCACCCGCCGCATCGATCCAGTGCTGCCGGAGCGCGGACCAGAGCAGGAAGAGGCTGCCCCCCGCCGCCAGGAGCGACACCCCGATGCCCAGCGGAATCCGGTAGGGACGGGGCCGATCGGGCTCCAGGTTCCTGAGCCGCCACACCGCGAGCGACGAGACGAAGTAGGCCAGACACGCCGCGGCCGACCCGACGTTGACGATCGGGGCGATCCCGCCCTTGCCGAGGAAGGCACCGGCCACGCCGAAGACCAAGACGAAATTGATCGCGGCGACCGGGGCGCCGGTGTCCGGATGGAGCCTGGTGAACCCGGGGGTGATCATCCGGGCCCGCCCCATCGCGAACAGCAGACGGGTCGCGGCGATCATGGCACCATTCCCCACCGTGACGATCCCGAAGATGCCCGCCAGCAGGACCAGCCGGGCGGCCCACTCGCCGAAGCCAATTCGGTAGGCCGCGGCCACCGGAAGGTCCGCCTTCACCACTTCCTGCCAGGGCGCCGCGAATCCGGTGGCCAGCGCCGACATCCCGTAGTAGACCGACGCCGCGAGTAC
>JANMHX010000092.1:0-7536 GCA_031375485.1 Gemmatimonadota bacterium
GCCGGCTACCTCGCCATCGACCGGGGTGGATTGGCCGGCCCGGTGGCGTTCGTGGGAACCCATGTCGTCGTCGCCATCGTCCTGGTGGTGTTCTTCGGGCCCCGAACGTTGTCGCGGGACCGCCCGAGTTAGGCGGTCAGAGGCCCGTGACGTCGAACCCCACCGCTCGAGCGGCGGTGCCTAACGCTTTATCGTGGGTGGCCATCGTCACCGGCTCCGACTGACCGTCCCGCCACGCGATGGCGGTGGCCAAGTGAATCGCGTCGAGGGTGCCGAGGGGAGTGGGAAAGGGTTCGGAGGCCCGCCGCAACACCGCCCGGGTCACGTCCACGAGCTCTACCTGTTCGAGCAGCCGGTACAACTCCATCCGGCGATCGGCGACCTCGTCGGTGGAGAGCTGCCCCATGCGAGCCAATCGGTCCAGGGTGCGGAGGGACTCAACTTCCGTCAGCGCGCTCGCGACGGCACCGGCAAACCGCTGCCGGTTGGCCAAGGGTGCCGGCTCCCCCAGCACCAGGCGGAGCACCACCGACGCGTCGAGGTAGACGATCATCGGGCCCCTATCGCTCTGACTGTCGCTCGTCGGCCAGCGCCGCCAGACTATCGACCGGGCGGCCCAGCGGCGGGGGGAGCTTCGTCGAGCCCCACGCCCGGGTCGGAAGGCGAGAGGTGAGGGTGCCCTCGGCTTCCGCATACGGGACGAGCCGGGCCACCGGGGTGGCGCGCTCGCACACCACCACCGACTGGCCCCGGCGGGCCGCCTGAAGGTACGAGCTCAGTTGGGCCTTCAGCTGGGCAATCATCACGGTTTTCTCAGCGCGGTTCTTCATGGACCATATATGGTCATATATGATCATTTTGACAAGATCCTGGGGGTTCGGCCCCCGGCCGGGTAGAATTCGGGTATGACCGTACACGCGATCGTTCTCGCCGCCGGCGCCGGCACCCGGTTCGGGGGTGACACGCCGAAGCTCCTCGCCCCGTTGAACGGGCGCCCACTGATCGCATCGGTGCTCGCCACCTTGGTGTCGGCCCAGGCCGAAGGGTTGGTCTCGGAAGTGTTCGTGGTGTATCCGCCCGAGCATTCGGCCATCGGAACGCTGGCCCACGAGGCCGGATTCGATGCCGTCCTGGTGACCCGGTCCCGCCCGGCCATTGCCGAAACCATCAAGGCCGGGATGGTGACGATGACCGCCATGCATGATCTCCGGAGCGTGACCGGTGTGCTGCTGGTGTTAGGCGATCAGCCGACGCTCACGGTCGACGCGATCCGGGCCGTGATCGGCCGGGCCGGCGGGTCGCCGGCGGCGTTGGTCCGGCCCCGGTACGCCGAGGCGCCGGAAGAGCCAGGTCACCCGGTGCTGGTGGGCCGGGTCCATTTCGGATTGCTCGAGGCCACCGAGGGCGACCACGGCCTCGATGCGGTCATCAAGCAGCAGGGCCGCGAGTGGCGGTATGTGGACCTGCCCGGGGCCAATCCCGATGTCGACACCCCGAAGGATCTCGAGAAGCTGACATGAGAATGAGCTTTGGCGGCGCCCCCGAAATCCGGGCCACCCGCGCCCAAGTCTGGAAGGCGCTGCTCGATCCGAATGTGGTGGCGGCCTCGGCCCCGGCCATCGAGAAGGTCGAGACCATCGACCCCACCCATTTCACGGTGACCGCCGGGCTCGGCGTCGGCTCGCTCAAGCTCAAGTTCAAGTTGACGGCCGAGTTGTTCGACATCGTCGAGGGGCAAACCGCCAAGATGCGAGTCCGCGGGAAGGCGCCCGGTTCGACCCTCGACGCCACGACCTCGTTTCACTTGGAAGACGCGCCCGGCGGCATCAAGCTCAACTGGACCGCCGACAGCGAAGTGGGCGGCACCATCGCGAGCATCGGGGCCCGGCTTCTCGAAGGAACCTCCCGGCGCCTGGCCGAGGAGTTTTGGCGAGATTTCGCCGATGCGGTATCCAAGGCCTCGGAGCCCCGATGACTGAATCCACTGAATGGTCCCGCCGGGAGTTCGTGGCCGCCGCGGCCGCCGCCGGCGCCTTGGCCTGCCGGCCCGCGACCCCGCCTCCGCCGCCAATCGCCTCGGCCGAGTTGCTCGAGTTGAGCGCCGTGGACGCGGTAGCCGGGATGACCAAGGGCGATTTCACGGCCGAGCGGTACGCCGGGGCGCTGCTGGAACGGTGCGAAGCGCGGAAACGACTCAACGCCTTCATCACCCTCGACCCCCCGCGAGTCCTGGCCGCCGCCCGCGACGCGGACGGTCGCCGCAAAGCCGGCGCCACGCTTGGTGCGCTTCACGGGCTCCCGATCCCGATCAAAGACAGCATCAACACCAAGGACCTCCCGACCACCGCGGGCACGCCCGCCCTCCGTAACTTCCGACCGAAGGCCGACGCGCCGGTGGTCGCGGCCCTCGTCGGTGCCGGCGCCATCGTCCTCGGCAAGACCAACCTCCATGAACTCTCGCTCGGTTGGACCAGCGCCAATCAAGCCTTCGGCCCGGTGGGCAACCCGTACGACCCGACCCGGATCCCGGGCGGCAGCAGCGGGGGCACGGCCGCGGCCGTGGCGTCGCGGATGGCGCCGTTAGGCGTCGCCGAGGACACCGAGGGGTCGATCCGGGTCCCGGCGGCACTCTGCGGAGTCGCCGGATTCCGGCCCACCACGGGCCGCTACTCGACCGCCGGCGCGGTGCCGATCACCCCGCTGTTCGACCAAGTGGGGCCTCATGCCCGGTCGGTGGCCGATCTGGCTCTGTTCGATGCCGTCGTCTCCGGCACCACCGGGCCGATCGAACCGGTGCCGCTGGCCGGCGTTAGGCTCGGTGTCTCCCGCCGGTACTACTTCGAGGGGCTCGACCCCGAGGTCGAACGGATCACCAATGAAGCCCTCACACGGCTGACCGACGCCGGCGCCATCCTGGTCGAGGCCGAGGTGCCCGATCTGGCCCGGCTGATCGGACTGACGACCTTTCAAATCCAAGCGTACGACTTGGTTCCGAGCCTGATCACGTTTCTGGCAGACTACGGCACCGGGGTCACCTTCGAGCAAGTCCGGGCCCAGGCAAGCCCCGACATCAAGCAGGCCTTCGATCTCTTTGCTCCCGGCGCGAAGGGCGCCGTCTCGAAATCGGCCTACCTCGCGGCCCGGGACGTCCACCTTCCCCGGCTCAAGGCCGTCTTTCAGGCGTACTTTGCGGCCAACGGCGTCGCGGCGCTGGTGTTCCCGGCCACCCGGATGCCGGCCGTGCCGATCGGGACCGACACCGTCGAGCTCGGCGGGAAAAAGATCCCGTTCGACACGGCGATTGCCCGGAACATTGCCCCCGGCAGTACCACCGGTCTTCCGGGTCTGGTACTCCCGGCCGGCCTCACCTCGGGCGGCCTGCCGGTGAGTTTGGAGTTTGACGGGCCGAGTGGGAGCGATCGGGGCCTGCTTGGGCTCGGACGATCGCTCGAACGGGCCCTTGGCAGCCTGCCCGCGCCCACTTGGCGGTGATCGCTTAGATGGACGCCCGGCGGCGGCGGCGAAAGAAGCCTTCACACCCGGGTCACCGTAGAGTCACGCCTCTGACCCATCTTCATGGCGACTCCAGCGGAGCAGTCCCATGGCCAAATTCCCGATCGCCCTGCCCCTCGCGTTGACCGTCCTGTCGGGTTGCCTCTTTCCGAGCGGTCTCTGCGACAACGAAACCCGGAGCGTGAGCATCAACGCGGTCCTCACGGCACCGGGAGCTCCCGGCACCACGGGCACGGCCAGCCTGCTGCTCTTCGAGGCCCGCCCCGGCCAGGGATCGGCGAGTGTCGAGCAATCGGTGCTCTACGCCGCGGCGAGCACGCTCGACCGGACCACGGTCTCCGCCGTCCACCTCCATGCCGGCACTCCGTCGGCGCCCGGCGCGATCCTCTACGAGTTTCCGCTCGTCGGCGCGGGTGCACCGGGCAACATCACGGTGGTGTACACCAGGGAGCCGTATCAGGGCGCCATGGAGTTCCGGGCCTTCTTCGCGGCCGTGGCGAATTCGCCGACGTACATCGACGGGCACGTTTCCGGAGCGACGGTCCCGGTGCTGGCGGGTGCCTCCGTGGTCCAGACGCCGTCGGTAGCTGATTGGACCCGGGCAAACTGCAGTTGACGACCGGAGGCGGCCGCCATCCCCGGGACATCCGGGCGGAGATTCGCGCCGGGGGAATCACCGGTGTCACCAGCGGACTCGCTCCCGGGTTCGCCCAAGCCAATCTGGCGGTGCTCCCGGCGGAACTCGCGGCCGACTTCCGCCGGTTCTGCGAACTCAACCCCAAGCCCTGCCCGCTCCTCGACGTCACCGAGCCGGGCGGGTTCGAACCGGCCCGGGTCGCGCCGGGCGCCGATCTCCGAACCGACCTGCCCCGGTACCGGGTCTATCGCGACGGGAACCTGGTGGCCGAGGTAACGGATGCCACCGAATGGTGGCGCGACGACTTGGTGGCTTTTCTGCTCGGCTGCTCCTTCACGTTCGAATCGGCGCTCGTCGCCGCCGGGATTCCGGTGCGCCATCAGGCCCGGGGGCGGAATGTCCCGATGTATCGGACTTCCATCGCCTGCCAACCGGCCGGACCATTCAGCGGTCCGATGGTGGTGTCGATGCGGCCGATCCCCGAGCACCAGGTCGGTTTGGCGGTGGCCACGAGCGGCCGGTTTCCCGACGCGCACGGCGAACCGATTCACATCGGCAACCCGGCGGCCATCGGGATCACCGATCTCAGCCGGCCCGACTGGGGCGACCCGCCCGAAGCCCTTCCCGGCGACGTCCCGGTGTTTTGGGCCTGCGGGGTCACGCCCCAGGCGGTCGCGTTGGCGTCGCGTCCGAGTTTCCTGATTACCCACGCGCCTGGTCACATGTTCCTGACCGATCGAAGCCTGTTCAGTGTCGACTTCTCGACCAACCGTTAGGCGGTATCCTTATTGCCGGGTACGGGCGGACGGAAAACGATCCCCCCCTTCCTCATGAGGACCGCTGTCATGCCCCACCCCCGTTTGCTGTCGTTTCGCCTTGCAATGATTTGCATGACTCCAGTAGTCGTCAGCGGCTGCAACCCCGATGGTGGAATGACCGATCCGGTACCGGTGGCGCCTTCACTGTCGGTCGGGGACGGAGGCGGCAATTCCCCGCCCACCGTCGAGATCACCGCGCCGACCGACGGCCAGTTGTTCGCACTGGCGGCCACGGGGGCCGTGGTCAATCTTGCCGCGAATCTCACCGATCCCGATCGGTCCGATGCACATAGCTGCGCGATCGACTGGGAAGGTGCGACCAGCGCCGGCACCGTCGTGGAAGCCGATGGCTCGGGCACTTGCACCGGGCAGTATGCCTACCCTGCCGCGGGGGTCTACACGATCGGGGTGACCGTCACGGACCCACTGGGGGAATCGGCGTACGATGAAGTGATGATCGTGGTCTACGATCCCAAGGGCGGCTTCGTGACCGGCGGTGGCTGGATTGCGTCACCGCCCGGCGCCTACCTGGCCGACGCAACGCTGGCCGGGAAGGCGACATTCGGCTTCGTGGCGAAATACAAGCCGGGGGCGAGCACTCCAAGCGGCAACACGGAGTTCCAGTTCCACGCCGCTGGAATGAACTTCCACGCCACGAGCTATGATTGGCTGGTCGTGGCCGGCGCCAAGGCCCAATACAAAGGCTTCGGGACAATCAACGGCGCTGGGAACTACGGGTTCATGTTGACCGCGTGGGATGGACAGGTCTCGGGTGGGGGCGGGGTCGACCGGCTTCGGATGCGGATCTGGGACACCACCGGCATCGTGTACGACAACCAGGCCGGAGCGGCCGACAGCGATGCGCCCACGACCGCCTTGGCCGGAGGCAGTATCGTCATCCACAAATAGCCGGGACGCCGGCTCTAACGGACCCTAGTCTGGCGGGGTTAGGTTGTCGTCATGAGGCCTTCCCGCCATGACTAGTCCGTTCCCGACCGTCGCCGAGCTCGAGCAGGCGTTTGCCGGTCAGGGGTACCTGGCCGATGTCGATTTGGCCACCGCGCTGTTCCTGGCCGTGAAGCTCGGCCGGCCCCTGTTCCTCGAGGGCGAAGCCGGCGTCGGCAAGACCGAATTGGCCCGGACCCTCGCCACCGTCACCGGTGGGGAGTTGATCCGGCTCCAGTGTTACGAAGGCATCGATGCCGCCACCGCGCTCTACGAGTGGGACTATCCCCGGCAGATGCTCGAGATCCGGCTCCTCGAAGCCCGGGGCGAAGCCGGGAACGCTCAAACCAAGAACATCTTCGGACCGGAGTTTCTGGTCCGCCGGCCGCTGCTCCGTGCCATCGAATCGGTGAGCGCGGTGCCGCCGGTGTTGCTGATCGACGAAATCGACCGGGCCGACGAGGAGTTCGAAGCGTTCCTGCTCGAGCTGCTGGCCGATTTCGCGATTACCATCCCGGAACTCGGCACCATCAAGGCCCGGATCAAGCCGTACGTGATCCTGACCAGCAACCGGACGCGGGAAGTCCACGACGCCCTCAAGCGGCGCTGCTTCTATCACTGGATCGACTATCCCTCGGCCACTCGGGAACTCGCGATTTTGAAGGCCCGGCTGCCCCAGCTGCCCGACCGGCTGGCCGCCGAGGTCGTGGCGTTCGTCCAGCGACTCCGGACCACCGATTTGTCGAAACTGCCCGGCGTGGCCGAAACGATCGACTGGGCCGCCGCGCTCGATTCGTTAGGCGCCCGGCAGTTGGGTCCCGAAGACATCGACCGGAGTCTCGGCGTCTTGCTCAAATACCAGGAAGACGTGTCCCGGATCCGCGGTGATGCGGCCCGGACCCTCTTGGCGGAGATCCAGGCGGGCCGGTGATCACGGCGAACCTGGTCACCTTCGGGCGACTGCTTCGCCGGGCGGGACTCTCGGTTACGCCCGACTCGACCCGCCTGTTCGGCCAAGCCATCGACACCGTGGGGTGGGACCGGAAAGCGGCGGTGCGCGCGGCGGGCCGGTCGATCTTCGTCCGCCGCCGGGAGGACCGGGAGCTCTACGACCAGGCCTTTGGCCTCTTCTGGCGCCGCTACGGACCGTTAGGCGACGACGCCCCGGTGCTCCCGCGGATGAACCAGGACCCCGCCAAGACTCCGACCTTCCCCGCCGCCGCGCCGCCCGCCGAACTGGGATTGGATGAAGTACCCGCGATCACCGAGCCGACGCTGGCCGGCCACACCGAACGGCTCAAACACGCGGACTTCGCCTCGCTCACGCCCGCCGAAGCCCGGGATGCCCTGGCCATGCTGGCGGCGCTCCGCCCGTCGCTCCCTCGACGGCCGTCGCGGCGATGGGTTGCCTCCCGGCACCGGGGCCAGCGTCCCGCGCGGGCGCGGATGCTCCGGGCCGCCCTCCGGACCTTCGGCGAACCGATCCGCTGGGATTGGGTCCGCCACCCCAAACGCCCGCGGCCGATCGTGGTGATCTGTGACATCAGCGGATCGATGGAGCGGTACAGCCGGCTGATGCTCCGGTTTGCCCACGCGATGAGTCAGTCGGGCGCCCCGGTCGAG
>JANMHX010000095.1:0-3994 GCA_031375485.1 Gemmatimonadota bacterium
ACACCGTTTCCACGCCGGACACCAGCAACGCGCCGACCATGACCGAGCACATCGGCCCGAACTCGGTCTCGAAATGGCACACCAAGCGCTCGTTCCTGGCAAACAAGCGCGGTACATCGGCCACCGTGCCCGGTGAAACGCTGAACAGGCGCCCGGGCACGTGCAGGGTTTCGGCTAAGGTACCAGTCCACGGCATGTGGACGCGGTGATAGTCGCGCGGCGAGAGATAGATGTTCGTGAACGACCCGTTCCGATACGCCGATGCCAACCCGGCGTCCCCGAGCACCTCAGCGGCGGTGTACTCGTGGCCCTTGGCCTGGAAGATTCGTCCGTTCTCGATCCGGCCACACTGGCTGACCTTGCCGTCGGCCGGCATCAACAGGGTGTTCGGATCGGGGTCCGGCACCCGGGCGCCGGGCTTCAGGGCCCGGGTAAAGAACTCGCCGAAGCTCCGGTAGTTGTCGGGGTTCGGATCGGCTGCTTCACTCAGGTTGACATCGAAATTGGCCAGCACGGCCCGGATCACACGACGCTTGATCCAGGGAGTTTCCGACTGAGCAATCCGGCAGGCCAGGTGCGACAGAAAGCGATGGGGCAGCAGGTACTGCGCCAGGGACGACACTTTCATCATGCCCCAAGGTAACAACCCGGCTAGTTGATCGGACCCCCGCGATCTCGTAGCTTCGATCATCTGCACCCACTCCGGAGCCCTCCCTATGCGCGTCACAACCGCCATCGCCCTCGGCCTTGCCTTCCCCGGCGCGGCGTTTGCCCAAACCCTCGAGCTGGCTCCGACCCGGGCACGCGTCGTGGCCGGCCAAGAAGTCCAGTTCGCACTCCGGAGCACCGGCGGGGCGGCGGTCCCGAACGCCCAATGGCTGATCGGGCCGTTCGACGTGGCGGCCGTGAGCCAGACCGGGGTGGTCCGCGGACTCCGTCACGGCACCGCCACTCTGGTGGCCCGCTCGGGCGGCAAGACGGTGACGGCCGAGATCATCGTCGAACCGAAGGGCCCCGCCACCATCGACATTGCGGCCGACCCGGCCCAGGTCGTGCCCGGGGGCATCACCCTCGTGACCGCCCTGCCGTTCACCAGTGACCGCGATCCCCTGACCGGTCATGCCGTGACATTCCGGTCCATGACGCCTAACGTGGCCACCGTGGACCCCGCCGGTGTCGTCGTCGGTCGTGCCGTGGGCCAGGCCACGATCGTGGCCGAGGCCGGCACCGCCCGCGCGGAACTGGTGGTAAAGGTCGTCCCCAACCGGGTCGCCCGGCTCGCCCTGACCGCACCGGCAGAGGCTCGCACCGGTGATGTGGTCCGGTTCCTCGCCCAAGCCACCGATGCCCGGGGCCAATCCGCCGATCCCGCCCCGGTTCGGTGGAGCGTCGACCGCTCCGAGGCCTCGGTGTTCCAGGACGGCGGCTTCGTGGCCGAGCGGCCCGGCACCTATGTGGTAACCGCGGCCGTCGGCGCCGTGTCCGCGTCGGCCCCGATCACCGTGAGCCCGCGGGTCCACAACCGCACCTTCGAAATCGCCGGATCCGCGACGTTCAGCCAAATCCAGGCCGCCGAGCATTGGGCCGTCAACAACGTCCTCTACGTGTCGACGATCTCCGACCGGCTCTACACCTATGACATCTCCGACCCGGCCAACCCTCGGCTCACCGATTCCCTGATGGTCGATGCCCGGCTCATCAACGACGTCTCGACGACCCCGGACGGGCGGATCGGACTCATCACCCGGCAGCAGGCGTCGTCTCGGAAGAACGGCATCGTCTTTCTCGACCTGGCCGATCCGCTCCACCCCAAGGTGCTCTCGGAATACACCGCCACGGTGTCGGGCGGCGTCCATAGCGCCTATATCGACAGTCACTATGTCTACTTGAACGACGCCGACACCCAGTCCCTCCGGGTCATCGACTTTGCCGATCCCAAGAACCCCCGCGAAGTGGGGCGATGGCAAGTCGAAACCAGCGTGATGCGGACCAGCGCCTCCGGCCACGTCGACGGCCGCTCGCTCCATGATCTCCAAGTCAAGGACGGGCTCGCCTACTTGGCGTACTGGAAGGATGGGCTGGTGATCCTCGACGTCGGCGACGGCCGGAAGGGCGGGAGCCCGCAAAACCCCAAGTTCGTGGCCCAGTACACCTACAACCACGCCGACTACTATCCGGCCGGGATGATCGCCGGAACCCACTCCGTGTTCCGGTTCGGGAAATACCTGGTGGTGGGGGACGAAGTCTTCCCGGGGTTCTTCGATCTGAACTCGCGGGCCCGGATCAAGACCTTGGGCCGGCTCCACATTCTCGACGTCACCGACATCGAACACCCCAAGAAGGTGGCCGAGTATTCGGTGCCGAACGCGGGGTCGCACAACATGTGGGTGGAGGACGACGTGATGTACGTCGGCAACTTCGAAGCCGGCGTTCGGGCGGTGGACGTGAGCGGCGAACTCCGCGGCGACCTCTACGCCCAGGGCCGCGAAATCGGCTCGATCTGGACCGGCGCCGAAGGCGGCTACCGGGCCAACCTGCCGATGGCGTGGGGAGCGCAACCTCACAAGGGCTACGTCTACGCCACCGACATCAACAGCGGTGTCTGGGTCGGGAAACTGACCCCCAAACGCTTGGTGCCCTGATGCCCCGAACCCGCTCAGGACTCACCATCATGACCCGATGTCGTTTGGTACTCGGCCTGCTCACGGGCCTGGCGGCGGCGGCTCAGGCGCAAACCGGGAACGGCCCCATGCCGGCTCCCGCCGCCAAGTACAAAGTCGCGATCCAGAAGGACGTGATGGTTCCGATGCGCGACGGCGTCCGGCTCGCCACCGACATCTACCGCCCCGAGGGAGCCGGCGACCGACTGCCGGTGATTCTGATGCGGACGCCGTACAACAAAGCCACCTACGGCGGCGCCACCGCACCGGCAGCCTTCTTTGCCGGCCAGGGCTACACGGTGGTAACCCAGGACGTCCGCGGGCAATACGGCTCGGAAGGATTCTACCGGGTCCAGTTGGCCGACGCCCGAGACGGCTACGACGCGATCGACTGGATCGTCAAGCAGCCCTGGGCCAGCGGGAGCGTCGGCACGTACGGTTGCTCCTACCTCGGCGAAGTCCAGTACCTGCTCTCGGCCCGCCGGCACCCCGCGCTCAAGGCCATGATTCCCCAGGCGGCCAGCGGAGCCACCGGCGCGGCCGGCGACTACTACACCAATTTCGGCACCTACGACGGCGGCGCGCTGACCTTGAGTTCGATCTACGGCTGGTTCGGCTTCGCGGGTCACCGCGTGAAGGCGCCGGCCAGCACCACCGTCGGGGTGTCGAACCTGCCCAAGGTCGACTTCGCCGCGATGCTCAAGACCCTTCCGACGGCCACCTTGGCCGAGCGGTCGGGGTTTCCGCCGAGCGACTTCAAGGACTTCGTGACCCATCCGCCGGCCGACCCCTACTGGGCCCCGGTCGGGTATTTGAAGGACACCGACGAGTTCGACACCCCGGCCCTCCATGTCAACTCGTGGCTCGACGTGACGCCGGAACAGACTCTCTATGTCGCCAACCTGATGCAGAAGAACGCGGCGACGGCGCGGGGGCGCGACAACCAATTCGTCATCATGTCGCCGACCACCCACTGCGGCAGCGAGCGGGCCGGCAATCCCACCAAGGTGGGCGACCGGGAGTTCGGTGATAGCCGGCAGCCCTATTTCCAGATCTATCTCGATTGGTTCGATCATTGGCTCAAGGGCGTGGACAACGGCGTCACCAAGCGGCCCAAGTTCCAGTACTATGTGATGGGCGAGAACCGGTGGCGGGAATCGCCGTCGTGGCCGGTGCCCGGTATGAGGCCGGTGAACTACTATCTGACCCCCACCGGCGGGCTCGAGCCGCGTCTCCCGGCTCGTGGCAGCCGGAGCTTCGTGTACGATCCGGCCAATCCCCTGCCCTCCCGTGGCGGCACGATCTGCTGCACCGGCAACCCCGCCGACCAGCCG
>JANMHX010000124.1:0-10400 GCA_031375485.1 Gemmatimonadota bacterium
GTCCTGGTCGGCGCGACGATGTGGACCGTCTGGAACCAATCCACGGTCAATGAGAAGGTGTATACGGTCTCGCTGTTCTTCATGGCGCTCGTCACCTGGCTCGCCGTGCACTGGGGCGATGACGAGCCGGGACCGCACCGGGACCGCTGGCTGATCCTGATCGCGTTCCTGCTGGCGCTGACGTCGACCAACCACATGATGGGTGCCCTCGCCGCGCCGGCGGTGGCGATCTACGTGCTTTGGACCGATTGGCGGGTCCTGACGCGGCCGTGGGTCTTGCTGGGCGTGGTCCTGGTCGTCGTGGTCGGGCTCACGCCGAACTACGTGTTCCTCCCGATCCGAGCCGCCCAATACCCGCCGATCAACGAGGGCGAGCCGATCGGATTCAACGCCATCTGCGCCCTCACCGCCGGCCTCGCCAAGTGCAGCCAGCCGCTCTCCGACGTCATCAACCGGGTCCAATACGGCAAGCCGTCGGTGTTCGAGCGCCAGGCCGACGTGGCGGGGCAACTCGGGATGTACTGGCAATACTGGTCTTGGCAGTTCGCCAAGAACTGGGGCGCCGCCGCCCGGCTGGCCACGGCATTGTTCACCGTGCTCGGCCTGGCCGGCCTGTTTCAGCTCATCAAGAAGGACCGGCGCGCGGGTCTGGCGGCCGGGGCCATGTTCGGCACCCTGACGCTCGCGTTGATTTTCTATCTCAATTTCAAGTACGGCTACTCGATGTATCCGGAGCGGCTGGACATCACCTCCGAGATGCGGGAAGTCCGCGAACGGGACTACTTCTTCCTCTGCTCGTTCGCGTTCTTCGGTACCCTGGTGGCCGCCGGGATCGGCACGGCCATGAGTGCGGTGGCCGATTTCTTCAAAACCCGGATGTCGGAGTCCGCGGCCTGGATGGCGGCGCTCCCGATCGGCCTCCTGGGTTTGATCCCGCTCTTCGGCAACTACGCCTCCGCTACCCGGGCCGGTGAATTTGCGGCCCGCGACTTTGCCCGTGATCTGCTCGAGTCGGTCGAACCCTACGGCATCATCGTCACGGCTGGAGACAACGACACCTTCCCCCTCTGGTACGCCCAGGAAGTGGAAGGGATCCGGACCGACGTCACGGTCGCCAACATGTCGCTCATGAATACCGAGTGGCACCTGAAGCAGCTGGTCCGGCGCCAGGCCGGCACCTTCGATCCCGCCAGCTCCATCGAACTCTGGAAAGCCGGCACCGACCGCCTCGGCGCATCGTTAGGTGATTCCGCCGGATCGGGGGCGGCGAACCGCCCCTGGGCCAAACCGGCGGGCTCGGTCTTCACCATCACCGAAGCCCAGGTCGACAGCCTCCCGGAATACGCCCGGGCGCCGGAGGCCTCGCTCAAGTTCGGGAATGTCGAGGTGAGTTTCGGCAAGCAGCAGGTGCTCGACCGGAAGGATCTCGCCACGATCTTCCTGATCCGTGACAATCTCGGCAAGCGCCCGATCTACTTCAGCTGGAGCGCGGGCGGTTTTCCCGACCAGACGTTGGGCCTGACGCCGTACCTCGTCACCCAGGGCTTTGTTCGCAAACTGTACCCCGAGGCGGTGAAGCCCAGCGGCCCGGTTGTGATGAGCGCGGGGATGGGCTGGATGGACCTCGAGCGGACCAAGTCACTCCTCTGGAACGCGTATCGGTGGCAAAGTGCCGCCCGGCCGCGGGCCACCGGATGGGTGGACCCGCCGTCCCGTTCGATTCTCGAGCTGTATGCGGTCATCTACGACGGGTTAGGGCGGACCCTGCTCCAGCAGGGCGATACCACCGGCGCGGCCCGGGCCGATTCCGTGTCCGCCGCCGTGGTGAGGAGTCTTCGGGAACCGGGCCAGAACAAGAATCCGTAACCCGCGGGTCCAGGCGTGGTGGCAGAGTGGTTGAATGCACCGGTCTTGAAAACCGGCGAACCCGAAAGGGTTCCGTGAGTTCGAATCTCACCCGCGCCGTTCGGAAGTTCAGGGAATCACCAGTCTGACGATGGCCACCGCCGGGCCGGCGCGTTTCACCGCCGCCTCCGCCCGCCGCGCTCCCACCTTGGCCTCCGCCATCACGTCCGGACCTGACGGAATTCCGCAGATCCGAAACCGCCCGTCGCTCTCGGTGACCACGTTCATCACGATCCCCCGTTCCGAAGCCTCGAGTCGATGGCCGGAGCGAAGCACCGTAGTGGCCGGCCAGGTAATCCGTACCGAACCGATTTGCCCCATGCCGGTGGCGTCGACCACCATCCCGATCAGCAGCCGCTCCTGACCGGGGTCGAGCGGGCGTGGACAGCCACCGGCTTCGACGGTCTCCCGGCTCGGGATCCCGAAATCGGCCACCACCTCCTCGCCCAAGGCCAGCCGGATCGTTTTCGCAGCTCGGGCTCCGATCAGCGCCGCCAACGGGTGACTCATACTCACCGAGAACTCCCCCGCCATCGGCACCTCGATCCGGTAGCGGCCGTCCGCCTCGGTGGTGTCACGATACGCTCCGCCCGCCACCGATATGACCGCGCCGTCGAGCGGGACCCCAGCCAACGAATCCACCGCCAGGCCGCTCAACACCGCGATGCCCCGGCGCCCGCCGGCCACGGCCAGTTCCCCGCCGCGCTCCCGATTGGCCACCCGAACCCGCCACCGCGAGGTCAGCCACCCGCCTCCGGGAAGCCGGACGAAATCCACTCGGCCCCCATTGGCATCGTTCCGAAACTCCCGGGCCAAATTCGTATAGGTGAACTCGAGGAACCTGAGTTCGAAGCTGCTCCGATCGAGCCAGAGGGCGCCCCGAATGTCGGCGCCGCGCCCCGTCCGCCCGGCGGCGGGCTCGAAGCCGAGGCCGACGAGACCCACACTGTCGGCGGCGGCCAATCCGGAAAAGCAGTGCCCGGCCAAGAATTCGTCCGAGAGCAGGACCCGGGCGTCCGGCGCATAGAACACCGCGTCCGGACCCCGTCGCTCGAAATACCCGTCACGGGCCAGCTGGGCTGGGTCGGCGCTGACGAACGGCGTCACGGAATCGGTCTGGAACTGCTCCAAGTGTTCTCCGAGGATCACGGAGCCGTCGCCGAGGATCCGGTCGTACCGGGTCACGTCGAGCATCGGCAGCCGACCCGCGGTCAGGTCGGTCGCGCTCAGTGCCTTTCGGGCTTCGGTCCAGAGGGCGGCCACCGGCCCGGCGGCGGCGGCCGTCATGGCACAGACCACTGGCGCCGAGCTCACCACGTTGAGATCCGCCATCGTGGTCGGCAACCCCGACATCATCAGATTCACATTGGCCGTGTCGGTCGCGGCCACGACAAACGGCTCGGTCAACGACCCCGGATAGCCGATCCGGTCGGCCCGGATCGTATACCGGCCGGGACCCGCCGGGAGGAGCGCCCGGCCCGCCTCATCGGTCAACACCTGATGGACTACCCGGCCGGTGCTGGCCTCGCGCAAGGTGACCAAGACCCCGACCACGGGACGCCGATCGCTGTCCTGGCGGGCGCGAACCCGAACGGCTTGCGACTGCCCCGCACCGGCGGAAGCCAGCAACGCGACGACGGCGAACCCGAACGACCGGCGCCCGATCATGGATCGGTGGTCCGGCTCCACATGGCGAGCACCCCGCACCCGGCGCTGGACCGGGGGAACTCAGCCGGCATTTGCGCAAGGCCCAGATAGACCTCCACCGCTTGGAGGTCGCGCACCGCATATTGATCGACGCTTGGCGGAGGACCCTGCCCCCACTGCCAGACCGGCATCCCATCGACGTAGAGATCGAGGTAGCAGCCAGGGGCCACTTCGTGGTCGCCGCAATTCATCGAAGAAGGGGGCGGGAGGGCCCGCGGCCGCATGCTTGCAATGGCCAGGCCGCTGCCGCACCCAATCGGGAGCACCATGAACTGGACCCCCGTGGCGCCCCGAAGAAAATCGGTCAGATGCATCGCCTCGCGCTCGGCGAGTTGGGCGCGGGTGTAGAACCGGCCGAAGCCGTTCCGGCGGCGCCGTTCGAACTCTTCCATGGTGGCCGTCATCCGGGCCGGACGGCCCACGACGGTGAGCGGGGCAAGTTCCTGCGGGATCAACTGGAGCCGGAGGTCGAGTTCGAGGGTGTCCCGACCGGTGAGTTCGATGGTGAGGCGGAGCGGCCGGTATCCGATGGCCCGAACCGCCAGCGCGAACCGGCCGGCCGGGATCCCGCCGACCACGAACCCGCCGGTGAGCCCCGCCCGGCCGAGCCGGACTTCGGGGCCCTCGACGACGATTTCCGCGGCCGCGACGGCCCGGAGGCTTGAATCGGCGCGCACCGTGCCCCGGACCGCCGACTGGCCCACGGCCAGGCCGGAAAGCCCTGGAACCATCGTGACCGCCACCGCCGGCCACCAGATCCGCATCAGCGCCTCCTTCTCCCTCTAGGGAGCCTAACGGGCGGGCGCCACCGTAGCCCACGGAGCACACTGCGGCACCGGCGGTGACGACCCGGGCATCGGCGGGCCGGGCTCGCCGACCGCCATCAGCTCCACGTCAAACACCAAGGTGGCCTTCGGCGGAATTACCGGCGGCCGGCCCTTTTCGCCGTAGGCCAACTGATACGGCACGATCAGGCGCCGCTTGCCACCGACCCGCATACCCTCGAAGCCGGCATCCCAACCCGGAATGACCCGCCGAGCACCCTGGGGAAACCCGAGGGGCTCCCGCGGCAGCCCCGCCCCGGTACTGTCGTGCGACGAATCGAACTTCTTCCCATCGACGAGCCAGCCGGTGTAGTGGACGTAGAAGCACTTGGCCGGCAGCGCGACGGCGCCGGTCCCCACGGCCACGTCGACCACCTGCAACGCGAACGCCGTCCGGGGTCTGCCCTCGAGCACCGGAATCGGCGCGGGGAACGGCTTAGAACCGCCGGCACACCCCAGCACACTCAGGGCCAGCGCCAGGACGGCCGAACTACGAATCGAAACGGGCATCGAGTCTCCCTGTGAACGGTACCGCCAACGATACGTCGTTCAAGGCTCCGCCAGCAACCGCCGGACGGCGGGCTCGAACGACAGCATCGCGAGCGGGCCTAACGCCTGGTGCCGGACCTGGCCCGAGCGATCGAGGAGGAACGACGTCGGATACCCGGTCACCCCGCCGAACAGCCGCTCGGCCTCCGGGCCGACCACCGCCACCGGATAGTCGATCTCCCGCTCCGCCAGGAAACGCCGGACCTCGTCGGCCGGCCCCTGATCCCGCGACAGGCCGAGCACGACCAAGCCGCGGTCCCGGTGGCGTTCCGCCATCCGCTGTAGCAGGGGCATCTCGGCCCGGCATGGCAGGCACCAGGTGGCCCAGAAGTTGACTAGGACGACCTTGCCGCGCAGGCTGTCGCTGTCGACGACGCCACCACTGAGCGAGGCGAACGCGAACGCCGGACGGCCCGACGCATTGCGAATCCCGGCCATCGTCTGGAGATGAGGATAGAGCCGCCAGAGCAGCACGGCCCAGATCAGGCCGAAGAACACTCGGCCCGCGATCTTCTTCACGGGGCGATCTCGTAGAACGTCAGGTCCTTCTCGTGCTGCTGGGCGCCCCACAAGGCCGAACTGTTCTCGAAGATCAGCACCGGGGCTCCCTTGGCATCGTACACGAGCATCCGGCCCCGGGCGTTGCCGGCCCGCTCCACCGCCGCCTCGGGACCGGCAATCCACCGGGGCGACCCGAACCCGATCGGCTCGAGCCGGCAGGGTGCGTTGTACTCGTGCTCGAGGCGGTGCACCATGACATCGAACTGGAGCCGCCCGATGGCGCCAAGGATCGGGGCCGACCCCGACATGCCGTCGACGAAGAAGACCTGCGCCGCCCCTTCCTCCGACAAATCACGGAGGCCGTTGTCGAGTTGCTTGCGGCGGAGCGGATCGGCCGGGTACACCCTGGCAAAGTGCTCAGGCGGGAACCGGGGGATCCCGTCAAACCGGAGCGTCGGGTCCTCGGCCAAGGTGTCACCGATCCGGAGCGTTCCCCGGTCGAGCACCCCGACCACGTCACCCGACCACGCCTCCTCGGTTTGGGTCCGTTCGCGAGCCAAAAACTGCTGCGGCGCCGCCAGGCGCATCGTTCGTCCGGTTCGGGTGTTGGTCACTTCCAGACCGGCCTCGAACCGGCCCGAGCAGATCCGGACGAAGGCAATCCGGTCCCGGTGCTTGGGGTCCATGTTCGCCTGGATCTTGAATACGACTCCGGAGAAATCGGCCCGATCGGGCGGCACCAGGCCGACCGAGGAGGGCCGGGCCGCCGGCGGCGGCGCCAGCTTGAGGAAATCGTGGAGGAACGGCTCGACCCCGAAATTCGTGAGCGCGCTCCCGAAGTAGACCGGGGTTTGTTCTCCCGCGTGGACGGCCGCCAGATCGAACGGATGGCCCGCCTGATCCAGCAACGAAATCTCGTCCAGCAGCTGATCCCGCCCGGCCACCCCGACGAGGGCGACGAACGCCGGGTCGTCCAGAGCCAACGCGGACGCCACGGAACGAGTGGCCCCGTGGTCCGACCCTCGGTCAAAGAGCATGACCTGCTTGGTTTGCCGGTCGTACACCCCGACCAACCCGGTCAGTCCGAAGATCGGCCACGTCATCGGCCGGCAGTCGAGTCCGAGATCCCGCTCTACCTCGCTCAACAGGGTGAGCGGATCGGTGCCTGGCCGGTCGCACTTGTTGACGAAGGTCACGATCGGCACGCGCCGCCGCCGGCAGACGTCGAACAACTGCCGGGTCCGCTCTTCGACGCCTTTCCGATTGTCGAGCAGCATCACCGCGCTGTCGGCCGCCATCAACGTCCGGTAGGTGTCCTCGGAGAAATCTTGGTGGCCCGGGGTATCGAGCAGGTTGAGCCGGATCCCCTCGAAGTCGAACTGCATGACACTCGAGGTGACCGAAATACCGCGTTCCCGTTCGAGCGCCATCCAGTCCGATGTGGCATGCCGGGATTGCCGGCGGGCCTTGACGGTGCCCGCTAAATGAATGGCCCCGCCGTACAACAGCAGCTTCTCGGTCAGGGTCGTCTTGCCGGCATCGGGGTGGCTGATGATCGCGAACGTCCGCCGCCTCGCCACTTCGATTGCAAGTCTTTGGGAGGCTTCGGTTTCGGCCGACATCAGGTGACTCCGGGCACGGCATCAGAACGGGTGGACAAGCCGCCCAAGATAACCGGCCCTGGGCCGGATGGCCTCATCCAAATGGCCCTCCTGCCGATAGTCGGTCCATATGTCACTCGAAGACGTTTTCATCGCCCGCCAGCCGATCTTCGACCGCTGTAGTGCGGTCGCCGGCTACGAACTGTTGTTCCGCTCCGGTTCCGAGAACCGGTTCGTCCCCATGGACAGCGATCTGGCCGCGAGCAAGGGGCTCGAACGGGCCGTCATGAGCTTCGGGTTCGAGTCGATCACCGACGGCAAGCCCGCCTTCGTCAACCTGTCTCGGCGGGTCCTGTTGAGCGAGTTGTACACGCTCCTGCCCCCGGAACGCTCCGTCATCGAGTTGCTCGAATCGGTGGAGCCCGATGCCGACGTGATCGCGGCCTGCCGCCGGCTCAAGGAATCCGGGTACCGTCTGGCCCTCGATGATTTCGTTTATCGGCCCGAGTTCGAGCCACTCCTCGAACTGGCCGATATCGTCAAGGTCGATTTCCGGAACGAGGCCAGTCGGTCGCCGGCGGCCCTCGAGCGCCTGAAGGGGAAGCCTTCCATCCTCCTGGCCGAGAAGGTCGAAACCCTGGGAGAACGGGTCCAAGCCGAGCGACTCGGCTTCGAGTTATTCCAGGGCTATTTCTACTGTAAGCCCGAGATGATGGCGAGCAAGACCATCGGCCCGAGCAAAGCCAACTACCTTCGGCTGCTCAAAGAGGTGGGTCAGGGGGAGATCGACTTCGACCAGGTCGAGACCATCATTCGCCAAGAGGTGGCCTTTTCGATCCGGCTGCTCCGCTATCTCAACTCGGCCGGCTTCGGATGGCGGTACGAGGTCGAGTCCATCAACCACGCCCTCCGCCTGTTGGGGGTCCGCCAACTCCGAAAGTGGGTCGCGGCGGTCGCCACGGTGGGCCTGGCGGAAGGCAAGCCGACGGAACTGCTGGTGACCGGCCTCTTGCGGGCCCGGTTGGCCGAATTGCTGGCCGCGCCGTCCGGCCTCGGTCGGGCCGATATCGACCTGTTCTTTGCCGGGCTCCTGTCGGTCATGGACGCGGTGATGGACCAACCGCTCGACCAAGTGGTCGAGTCGATGGGAGCCTCACCGGACCTGACGGCGGGGCTGCTCCGGCGGGAGCCGCCGTTCGGACCGGTCCTCGACTTGGTGGTGGCCCAAGAGCGGGGCGACTGGGCCCGGCTCGATGATCTGGCCGGCCGGATCGGCACCCCGACGGCCACGGTCCAGGAGGCCTATCACACGGCCGCCACCTGGGCGTCGTCGCTCGCGACCAGCACCTAACGATCAGGCGTCGTCGAGGCACGCCTCCGCGGCGGCCCGGCCCGACCGTAACGCCCCGTCGATGCTGGCGGTGTCGAGCAAGTCGCCCGCGGCGTAGAGGCCCTTCCGGACCCGGACCGGCCAGTCCGGCTTGGTGTACCAGGGCGGCGATTGCCCCGGGAGCCCATAGTGGATCCGGTCGCACCGAAGGAGACGCCACTCGCTGACGACGGAGCCGAACCACGTCGTGAGTTGCGCCCGCACCAGCGGCTCCAGGGCCGCCACGTCGCGCTCGGCGCCTAACACCGTCACCGACACGAGCGACTGGCCGGCCGGTCCAAGCGCCGGGCTCAACGCGGTCGGCACCGACAGGTTGTTGACCGGCCCCCCGCCGTCGCCATTGAGCACCAGGAAACGCCCGGCCCCCTCCGGGGGACTCGACGCGGCGAAGTAGAGACAACTGACCGCGTGCCAGACGGTGGGCGCCCGCCCGGGCAAGAGGTCCGGCAGGCCGGCGCCCGCCGCGACGATCACCGCCCGGCCCCGATACGACTCGCCGCTCGCCAGCTCAACGACACCATCACCGACCCGCGCCACCCGCGCCCCAAGCACCACACTCCCCGCGGGAAGCCGCGCGGCCAGTTGATCCGGCAGCGCCTGCATCCCGGTGGCCGGGATCGCGGCATCGCCGAGACTGAACATCCGGTACAGGAACTCGAACATCCGGCTCGAGGCCGTCAAGTCGGGGTCGAGGAAGATCCCCGCGAAGAACGGCCGGAAGAACCGGGCAATGATTTGCTCCGAGAAACCGGCGTTCACCAGGTATTCGGCCGTCGTCGTTTCCGTGCGGCGATACCGGTCGAGTGGGGACCCGCGGGTGACCTGGGATTTGAGCCGCGCGATCCGGAACTTGTCGGCGAGCGATCCAACCGGCGAAAACGCCGTGGCGACCGCCAAGCCCGGGCGCCGCCACGGATCAGCAACCGTCATCCATTCGCCGCCGGCCCGGATCCGGGCGCCCGGTTCGTAAGCCCGGAGGTCGAGGGCCCCATAGTCGAACAGGGCCCGCGCCTCTGGATACGCCGTCAGCAAGACCTGGAACCCCCGATCGAGCCGGAAGCCCTCGACCGAGTCGGTCCGGACCCGCCCCCCCACGGCATCGCCCGCTTCGAGCAGCACGACGCTCCGCCCGGCTCGGGTCAGATAGCACGCCGCCGCCAGTCCGCCGAGCCCGGCGCCCACGATGACCACATCCGCGGTCCGACCCGGGGCCGTCACGCGAAGGGCGTCTCCAACGAACGGCTCTGCGGCGTCATCAGTTCGGCCCCGGTTGCCGTGATGACCATGTCGTCTTCGAGCCGGATTCCGAACTCGCCGGGGATGTAAATGCCGGGTTCATCGCTGAAGGTCATTCCAGGCTCCAACGTGAGCGGGTTGTCCTTGACCAAGTACGGCCACTCGTGTCCGTCCATCCCCATGCCGTGACCGACCCGGTGAGTGAAATATTTGTACCCGGGGCCGAACCCGGCGTCTTCGATGACCTTCCGGGCGGCCCGATCGACGGCGCCGCAGGCCACCCCGGGCCGCGCCGCCGCGAGCGCCGCCGTCTGCGCGGCCAACTCGATGTCGAACACCCGTTTCATTTTGTCGGTCGGGCGCCCCAAGACGAACGTCCGGCTGAGATCGGAGGCATACCCGCCGACGCTGCACCCGCCGTCGATCAAGAGAATGGTCCCCTCCCGAATGACTTGCGGCGTCACCGACCCGTGGGGCAACGCCGAGTACGGGCCGACCTGGACACCCGCTCCCCCGGAAAACCCGAGCCGGTCATGGGCCATCCGTACCAAGCCGCCAAATTCGTTTTGGGTCATCCCGTCTTTGAGCGACCGATAGGCCGCCTCGTAGGCCTTGAGGGTGACCGCGGACGCCAAGCGCATCAGCGCCAACTCGGCCGGCGACTTGGTCATCCGGCAGCCGGCGGTC
>JANMHX010000129.1:0-1583 GCA_031375485.1 Gemmatimonadota bacterium
GGAGCAGTGATTCGTTTTGCGGAGGTCAAGGGTGATTCGCGCTGCCCGAGCGATGTCACCTGTGTCTGGCGGGGCAACGCCGAGCTGCTGTTCGTGGTCGGGCCGGCCGTCGGCGAGGGCCCGGCGTACCTCGTGCCGCTCAACACCGGGGTCGAGCCCACCTCGGGCGGGGCGCTTGGCCTTCGGCTTACCCTCGTGAAGGTCTTGCCGGAGCCGGTGTCGACGACCCCGACCAAGGGCTATCAGGCCGAAATCCGGATCGAGCGCGCCCCGCCGTCGTGACCGGTCCGCAGTGACCGGCCTCGGCGGCGGTCGTCCCGTCGCCGTCTGAAGGCGGTTTCCAACGCCAGCATCGCGAACACGCCGCTGAACAGAATTCCGAACAACACCACAAACACCAGCCGAAACCCCCGTTCGAACCAATCCATGGCGGCGCTCCCGTGTGACGAGACGCTGCCAATATTCAGGTGGGACCCGACTGCAACAAGTTGGGAAAAAACCTTGCCGGGCTAGCGGTTGGCCAAGACCGCGAAGTCTTCCGACTGCAGAAGCCGCTCGTCGGCCGTCACCAAGGTCAGTCCGAGCACTGCGGCGGTGGCGGCGAGGAACCGGTCGGCCGGGTCTTGGTGAGACAAGGCCAGCCGCCGGCTCGCCACCGCGATGTCGTGCGTCAACGGGGCCTCGCGGCGGGGAATGGCCCGGACCATCTGCTGGATCCACTCCGCCGCCGGGGCGCTCGGCACCAGCCGGCCTCGTTCCGCCAGCACCAACGCCTCCCAAACGCTGATCGGTGAAAGCCAGAGCTCATTGTCGGCCGACTCGAGGGCGGCCCGAACGGCAGGCGTGAGCCGCTCCGGCTCCAGGAGGGCCCAGAGCCAGATATGGGTATCGAGTAACAGCTTCACGAGCCCAAGACCTCCCAGTCGGCCGGGCCGCTTGCCGGGGCGACGAGATCACCGGCTACCGCGGCCGTGCCGCGCATGGCGCCCAGCCAGCTGGTGCCCGCGCTGGCCGTCGACGGCGGAACCACTTCCGCGATCGGCAGGCCCCGGCGAGTGACGATGACGGGTGTCCCGGTCCGATGGACCCGGTCCAGAACGGCGAGGCAGGTGGCCTTGAACTCGGAGATTGGCATGGTCTCAGGTGGATTCTTGGTCATGGATACAACGTACTATGGTCAACGACTATGGTCAACTACTTGCTCGATCCTAGCCATCGACCCACCCAAGCTAACCGCCGGGATCCAGCTCGAATCGCCATTTTTTCGGGGAATTGGGCTCGTTTCGCGCGGGCTGGGTCCGGGCCGTTGCCGCCGCCAAACGCCGGGCCAGGTCCTCGAGCGATGCCACCGACGCGCAGGGCAGCAGCCCGTCGATATGCGGCAGCGCGACCCGGAGTCCTTCGACCTCCGGTTTGAACCCCGCCTGGCTGGCCAGCGGATCGAGCCAGTAGAGCCGGTGACACGACCGGCGGAGCTTGGCCATTTCGGCGCCGAGCACGGTGGCGTCGCCCCGCTCCCAGCCGTCCGACACCAGCAGCACCACCGATCCGCTCCGAATCGTCCGCCGGACCCAGCGGCGGTT
>JANMHX010000158.1:0-4530 GCA_031375485.1 Gemmatimonadota bacterium
CGCCACGTGCCCGTACCGCGCCGATGGGATCTGGACGTTCCCGGCGGAGAGGCGCAGATCGCCGCCGTCGGGCATGGCGTCCCGGGCGTTGACGGCCAGATTCATGAGCACCTGTTCGAACTGGCCCGGATCGACCCGGACCTTCCAGGTGGCCGGGGCCAACTCGGTCCGGAGTCGCACGTCCTCGCCTAACACCCGCCCGAGGAGGCGCTCCATGCCGGAGACGACCTCGTTGACATCGACCGTCCGGGGTTGCGTTACCTGTCGCCGGGCGAACGCCAACAGTTGGCCGGTGAGGCCGGCCGCCCGTTCGGCCGCCCGGCGAATATCGACGATCTGGGCCCGAATCCCCTCCGGGGTGTCGGGATCGTCCTCGATCAGACTAGAATGGCCGAGGATGGCCGTGAGGAGGTTGTTGAAGTCGTGCGCCACACCTCCGGCCAACCGGCCCACGCTTTCGAGCTTCTGCGACTGGTGAAGGCTGTCCTCCAGGACCCGCCGATCGGTGATGTCCCGCGCGGTGGCCACCAAGTAGGTGCCGCCCCGGCCGGATGGGTCGAGGACGGCTTTCATCACGTATTCGACCCACACGAAGGAGCCATCCTTCCGCCGGAGCCGGTTTTGAAATCGCCGGGGGCCGCCGCGGGCCGCCTCCGCCAGGTGGTCACGGAAAGCCGTCCGGTCGTCTCGGTGCACCGCCACGTCAGCCGGTTGACCCTCGGACTCGCCTCGGGAATAGCCCAGCAGGCCCTCGACCGACGGTGAGACGTACTCCAGGGTCCCCGTTTTCGAAATGATCAGAATGACGTCCGAGGTGTTTTCCGCCAGCAGTTGATACTCGTGCTCGCGCGTGTAGGCCATCCGTTTGGCCGCCTCGCGCCCGTCGACAATCAGACCGAGGAAGAGAGCCGCCAGGTCCAACCCGACCAGGAACGCCTGGTCGGCGGTGCGGGTATTCGCGGCGGAATCCGACATGACCGCGCCTAACACGAAGGCGGCATTGGTGACCAGCATCCCGATGGTGGCGCCCCGGACGCCCCGCACCGCAGCGAGCCACGCGATCGGGACGAACAGCAGGAAGCTGGTCCGGAAATCCGAGGTGAAGGGGTGGAGGTCAAAGGCCACCACCAGGAGTGCCAGGCCGGCCGCGGCGGGAATTTCCCACCACCGCCCCGCTGGCCCGGCGACCCGGGGTCGCGGCTGGCCCGCCAACCGGGCTCCAAAATGAACCAGGGCAAAGGGCGCCAGGCTCAGGGCTCCGGTAATGTCAGCGAGGGCGGCCTGAACCCGCGTCGCCCCCGTGATCAACGCATCCTGAAGCAAGACCGCCGCGGGGATCGGTCCGAGAATACACGCCGCCGCCAGGATGATGATGTCCCGGGGCCGTTGGAACCGCATGTCGAGGCGGAACACCGGCCCGACCAGCGCGCAGACAGCGAGATAGACGGCGGCGGTCAGCGCGAGGTCGGGACCGATGAGGGATCCGTACCCATCCGACCCGAACCGCAGCAGGCCCTGGAGAATTTGGGAAGCGAGGAATGCGGGGAGGCCCCGAAACCCGAGGGCGACGATCAGGATGCCGATCAGGCCGGTACCCGGGACCCAGAACTGACGCCACTCGACGCCGCCCGTCGTGGCCTGGAGCGCCAAGTCGAGGCCTGACGTTGCGACAACGAAGGCGGCGGAGACGCCCCAATCGAGCCGGGACCTTGGAAACAGCCTCCGCGATAACGGCAGGCTCGCGGGGCCTGCGGGTGCCGCCAGGCCGGCCGCGCCTATCGGGCCGCCTCCATCCGCCAGAACGCGATCCCGCCGGCCTGTTGGCCGACATCAACGGTGCCGACCCGGGCCAAGGCCACGAGATCGTAGATGTCGACCTTCCCCGGCGCGGCTCCGACGCCTTCACTGGACACGAAGGCATACTTCGAGTCCGGCGAGAGGGCGACCCCGTGGGTGACCGCGGTGGAGCTTTTCTCGGTGAACACCACCGCGCCCGAAGCCAGATCGATCACTTGAACGCTGGCCCCCGGCTTCAACGACACCACCAGCAGACGGTTGTCGGCCGTGACCGCCAGATTGTAGGGGCCCCGTCCGGTCTTGAAGCGCCGGGAAACCGACCACGTGGTCCGATCGATTTCGAGAATCTCGTCGGCCTTGTTGCACGCGACGTAGATCTTGGCCCCGATCGCGTCCGGCTGGGCCCAGGTCGGCGAACAGGTCGCGGGGGCCATTTTCATCCCCCGGTGTTGCCCGGCATGGGGACCGAGGTCGTTCTTGCTGAGTCCGGCCTCTGCACCCTTGGCGACGCTGAACCGGCGGGTGACTTCATAGCTGCTCGTCGAGATCTCGACCAACTGGTCATCCATCATGCAGGCGGAATACTGCCGGAGACCGGTCGCGTCGATCCGGCTCCCATGCGGCATCGTGCACGTCGGGACTTGGGTGATCTCCGTGTTGGTCGGCGTGTAGATGACCGACACGGTGGAGGGAACCATCTCGCCGTGGAGGTTGAAATTGACGGCAAAGGCGTAGAGACCATCGGCGGACACGTCGATCGACGCCGGGAAGAACCCGAGCGGGATCGGGGGCCCGACTAACGTGTCTGGACCGAGAGCAAACTTCCAATACTTCCCATCCGGCGACCCATGGCCCGTCGTCATGTGCAGGAACCGGCCGTCCGCCGAGATCTGGAGTCCGTGGGGGCCCTCCATTTCCGTGGCTTGCTCGCCGACGGGGATCGTCTTCTCGACCACCGCGCCATCCGGCCCGAACCGAATCCGATGGATCAAGTCCGCCGACTCGGCGCCGACATACACCCAGTAGTTGTTCGACGGTTTGACCGGGCTCGGCCGGGCGGCCGGCGGTTGGCCGATGGCGGGGGCGGCAGCGGCACCCAGGCCAAGCGCCAGGAAAATCGCAGTGGTCCGATCGATCGACGTCATTCTGGGTTACTCATCGTTGGGGGGGGAAAGGGGTCACCCCGTTTCCGTCCGGTTTTCAGTATACTTGACCGTTGTCCAGGGCGATCGCCCTCACCGTACCACACCGCACTGAGGCCGGCATGAGAAAACTACTGCTGTCGGGAGTCATGGGCATCTTCGTTGGCATCACGGCGCCGGTTTCGATCCGGGCCCAGGCCGCTGAGGGCTCATTGGCGGACGGCGCCAAGGTTGCCCGGCTCGTGGCCGAACCGGCCCGGATCACGATGGAACGGGGTCAGACGGTGCCCTTCAAGGTCACCGCCTACGACAAGGACGGCAACCTCCTCAAACCGGTGATCCGGTTTGCCGGGTCATTTCGGGCGATCCGCCCCACCGAGGGCGGGATCATGGGGCTGGTGCCAGGCGAGCAGGACCTGACCGTGACGGTCATGTTGCCCCCGGGCACGAAGATGGATCCGCCCTCCGTGACGGTACCGGTCATCGTACGGTGGCCGGCCATTGCGAAGGTGGACGTGGCGGCCAAGGAGAAGGCAGCCCGGCTCTACGCCGGGACGACGCTCGCTCTGGGCGCCAAAGCGGTTCACCAGGACGGGTCGCTCCGGCCTGATCCCAAGATCACCTGGGCTTCGTCCAACGCCGAGATCGCCACCGTCGACCGGTTCGGATTCGTGACGGCCAAGCGGCCCGGCTCGGTCACCATCACCGGCGCGGTCGAGAGCGTGACGGGGTCGATCGTCACGACCGTGCAGTCGTTTCCCGCGGCAACCCTCGAGGCGTCCGTGAGCGCCGCCAACGCCGTCACCGGCGATGTGGTCCATCTCAAGGCCACGGCCCGGACCCGGGCCGGCCAGCCGGTGAACGACCTGCCGATCAGCTGGAGTTTCACCTACACGCCGGACGATTCGATCGCCGCCGCGGGTGCCACGGCCGCGATCGAGAACGGGATGTTCGTGGCCGAATATCCGGGGGTGTACAACATCTTGGCCACGGCCGGCAACCTGACGTCCCGGACGACGATCGACGTTCGGCCCCGACAGGTGGTGCGGGAAATCGAGTACAAAGGCCGGGGCCAGATCAGCCACGTTCACACGTCGGATCTCTGGCCGTTCCAAGGCAATGACGGCCGGGATTACATGTTGGTCGGAACCTGGGGTGGCGACGGCTGGGGCTATGTCTATGACATCACCGATCAGTCGAATCTGGTGAAGACCGACTCGGTGCGAGTGGATGCGCGGACCATCAACGACGTCACCGTGTCGCCGACGGCGCGGTACGGCGCCTATTCGCGGGAGGGAGCGTCGAACCGGGTCAACGGCGTCGTGGTGCTCGACCTCGCCAACCCGGCCCACCCGAAAGTGGCCTCGACCTTCGACGAGCAACTCACCGGGGGCGTCCACAACATGTACGCCACGACGATCGGGGGCAAAGAATACCTGTTCGCCATTTCCGGCGGGGATAAGTACGTCATCATCGACATGACCGACATCTACAAGCCCCGCTACGTCGGTGAATACAACCACCCGAATTCCCGGGTCCATGACGTGTGGGTCAAGGACGGCCTGGCCTATTCGTCCGAATGGGGCACCGG